>DATBTN010000038.1 GCA_036559195.1 Candidatus Baltobacteraceae bacterium | reverse complement strand
TCGCCGAACACCGAGACTTCGCGCACAGCAGTCGTCATAGAGCGTTAGAGCCTCCAGAAAAAAACCAAACCCGTTACGTTTGGGGCCGAAGCTTGCAATTCCCTATGCGAAAAAAGTCGTAATCGGGATTTCGCGGATGGGAATAGCTAGACGTTGAACTTAAAGTTGACCACGTCGCCCTCTTGCATCACGTACTCCTTGCCTTCGCTTCGCAGGAGTCCGGCGGTCCGCAACGCGTCTATGGTCTTATAGCTAACGTAGTCGCCGTACGAGGCGATCTCGGCCCGGATGAAGCCGCGCTCGATGTCGCTGTGGATCTTACCGGCGGCTTGCGGTGCCTTGCTTCCGCGGTCGATCGTCCAGGCGCGGACCTCTTTTTCGCCGGCCGTCAGGAACGTCATGAGGCCCAGGAGGTCGTACGCCGTCACGATCAGCTGGTCGAGGCCGCCACGCTCGATGCCCAACTCGCTGCAGAACTCCTTAGCCTCGGCATCGGTCAACCCGGCAAGCTCCGCCTCGACCTTCCCGCAAAACGCGACGACGGGGCTGCCCTCGGCGGCCGCCACGTCTTCGACGGCGCGCATCAAGGGCCCGGGGTTGCCGATCTGCTCTTCATCGATATTTGCCACGTAGAGCAGCGGCTTGGCCGTGAGCAGAAACGACTCGGCGGCCATCTCGGCCTCGGGCGAACCGGCCGCGAACGCGCGGGCCGGCTTGTTCTCTTCGAGCGCGGCGATCAGCGCCTTTACGGCGTCGACTTTGTAGCGGACCTTCGGGTTGGCCCGGGCTTCGCGCTCGATTTTGTCGAGGCGCTTCTGCAGCGTTGCGAGGTCCGCGAGTGCCATTTCAATGCCGATGATCTCGATGTCGCGCCGCGGGTCGGGGCCGCCCTCAACGTGAGTGACGTTATCGTCTTCGAAGCAGCGCACCACCATTGCGACCGCATCGGTCTCGCGTATGTGGCTGAGGAACGCGTTACCCAGCCCCTGGCCGGAACTCGCGCCGCGAACCAAACCGGCGATATCGACGAAGCGGACCGTGGCCGGCACCAGCGATTTGGAATCGAGCAGGTCGCGCAGGACACCAAGCCGATCGTCGGGGACCGGGACCTCGCCGATATTCGGCTCGATCGTCGCGAAGGGATAATTCGCAGCGAGCGCCTGCGCCGAGCGCGTCAAAGCGTTGAAGATGGTGGACTTGCCGACGTTGGGCAGGCCGACGATACCGCACGATAGAGCCATAATGAACCGCGCTCCGTTCGGCCGCCGCAGCCGCGCGACCTTTGGAGCGACGCCAGGATTGTTACTGAGCGCGTAGGATTAAGTCACGGTATGCGGCAGATGAAGGTTGACAAGCTCGGTATCGATTTGCTCACGCACGACCCGGTTGTCATCCTCAAAGACATGGATGGCAAGCGCTTCCTCCCGATTTTGATCGGGCCGTTCGAAGCAACCTCCATCGCGTTGGCGCTCGAAGGCGCCCCGGTTCCGCGACCGCTCACCCACGATCTGATGCGTTCGATTCTCGATACTCTCGACGCGAAACTCGAGCAAGTCGTGATCCACGACATTCGCGAGTCGACCTTCTTCGCCAAGCTCATCGTGCGCACGAACGGCGAACTGCAAGAGATCGACGCACGCCCCTCCGACGGCATCGCGCTCGCTCTGCGCGCGAGCGCGCCGATCTACGTCTCCGATAAGATCGTGCTCGAGGAATCGGTCCCCGACAAAAAGACCGACGAAGCCGACGTCGAGCGATTCCGCCGCTTTATCGAGGAACTCAAACCCTCGGATTTCAACCGCTAAGGCAATCGCTCGGGTTCGGATCAAATATCCCACTGCCAGACGTTGTACCAGGGCGTGCTCGTTGGGTTTACCTTGAAGTTTTTAATATCGGGCGAACGGACGATCAAGCGGCGCGTTTCGTAGAGCGGAATGTACGGGATCGTAGCGTGGATCAGCCGCTGCGCTTTCGTATAGATCGCCGCGCGAGCGGCGGGATCGTCGGTTTTTAAGCCCGCCTTTTCGAGCGCGTCGACCTTCGGGTTGCAGTACCGGTACACGTTTTCGCCCTTTGGATAGCGGTAATCGCAGCCGAGGTAAAAGAGTTCGTCGGGGTCCCAGTTGAGCGTCTCCGAATAGTCGATAAAATCGTACGTGCCCGAGTAGATCGGCCCCGTCGGCAGAAACACGGAGTTGTACGCATAGGGCTTGAGCGCGAGGCGCACGCCGATGGCGTGCATGTACGCCTGAATCTGCAGCGAGATCGCACGCTGATTGGCGGATCCCGCGATGAGATCCATCACGTAATCCAAGCGAACGCCGTTTTTCGATCGCACGCCGTCCGAGCCGAGTTGCCAGCCGGCCGCGTCGAGCAATCGATTCGCTTGCGCCGGATCGTACCGATAGGGCGCGTTTGCCGTGTACCCGATCGCGGTCGGCGGGATGATATCGCGCGCGATTTCGCCGACCCCGTGCGTCAATTTCCGAACGATCGCATGGTAGTCGATCGCAAGCGAGATGGCTTTGCGCACCGTCAAATCGTTCAATCCCGGACGAGCGTTATTGATGAGCAAGAGACTCTGCGCGTTCCACGGAGCGGTCTGGACGACGACGTTCGGCAGACGCTTGTATTGCTCGTAGAACGGGCTCGGCGGCGACGTAATTAAGTCGATGTGGTGAAGTCGCATCTCGTCAAGCATGGTGTTATCGTCGGGAATAACGCTAAACACGATCTTCTCAAGTTTCGGCCGGCCCTTAAAATACCGGTCGTTGCGAACGAGCACGATCTGCCGCCCGCGGTCCCATCTCGAAAACTTAAACGGACCCGTGCCGATCGGCGCGGCGTTGTAGGCGACGTCGTTTATCGATGCAAACTTCGCAAGCAGATGGGCGGGAAGAATCCCCTTGCCGCCCTCCTGCAGCGGTGCGAAGAATTTCGTAACGAACGGCGGGTAACGGCGCTTGAGATGCACGACGACGGTGAGCGGATCCGGCGTTTCGATCGAAGCAACTTGGTCGTAGCCTTCGCGATGCAGCGTATTATTGCGTGGATTGACGACCGCTTGCCAAGAGAACTTTACATCCGCCGCGGAAAACGGCGCGCCGTCGTGCCAGGTCACGCCTCGGTGGAGGCGATAGGTGTACGTCGTTCCGTCCTTCGAGATGCCGCCGTTTTTCAGCGAAGGCACGGCCGTCGCGAGATCGCCGACGAGCCGGCCGCGGTCGTCGGCGACCACCAGATACGAATACATCATCGACGAGATATCGTAGGTGATGTCCATCGTCGATGCATAGGGATTGAGACGATCGGGATCGGCCACGTCGGCGAAGCGCAGCACGTGCGGCACGCTCCACGCATGACGGCCGTCGACGATCGCATCGCGCGATCCGGCGTTCGTACAAGCAGTCAGCAAGGCGGCGAGCGCCGCGACGGCGCTCATTCGCACGTTCATGGCGTTTCCTTCGAGGGGCCGCACCGGCTACCTCGAACCAGAGGCCACCATGGAGACAACAGAACGCGCCGACATCGGCGTATTTGGAGGATCGGGCTTTTACTCGTTGATCGAGAACGCCCGCGAGGTTTGGATCGAAACGCCGTACGGCGCCCCGAGCGATAAGGTCGCCCTCGGGGAGATTGCAGGAAAAAAGGTCGCGTTTCTGCCGCGACACGGCAAGGATCATCGCTTTCCGCCGCAGTCGATCAACTATCGTGCGAATCTCTACGCCATGCACATGCTCGGCGTAAAACGGATCATCGCACCCAACGCCTGCGGCTCGCTCAAGACCGAGGTCGCGCCCGGCTCGATGGTGGTCTGCGATCAGATCGTGGATCGCACGAGCGGCCGCAAGGATACGTTCTTCGACGGCCCGATCACGACGCACGTGAGTTTCGCGGACCCGTACTGCCCAACGCTTCGGCCGATCGCGGTCGGCGCGCTCAAGAGCCTGGGCATCGAGACGCACGATCGCGGCACCGTGGTGGTCATTCAAGGACCGCGTTTTTCCTCGCGAGCGGAATCCAAATGGTACCAAAGCCAGGGCTGGGAGGTCATCAACATGACCCAGTATCCCGAAAGCTACCTGGCCCGCGAGCTTGAGATGTGCTTCGTAAACATCTCGCTGATCACCGATTACGACGTCGGCCTCGACGGCATGGCCCCCGTTTCGCATCACGAAGTGATCGAAGTGTTCCATAAGAACAACGCGCGGGTAAAAGACGCCATCTACAAGATCATCGAGCAGACCGACATCAAAGCCGACTGCTCGTGCCACCACGCACTCGAAGGCGCCAGAGGGTAGCATGAATTTACGGGGGCAGAAGCTCGATCTGGCACTCTACGTGCAAGCGCTGCCCGTGTACGCACGCAATCTGGGCGTGCTCGTTCCACCGTTCGTCGCGGCGGTGATCGGCCTGCTGCTGAGTTATCTCAGCGGGCCGTTCACCGATCCGCTCGGAGGCGCCGGTGCGAGCATCTTCGGGCTGATCTCGCAACTTGTTTTTGGCTTTTCGTTCGGCGTGGCGTTGATCTTCGCGGACGACGCATGGCGCCACAATCGCGCGAACTTAAGCAACGCCTGGGCCGAGGCTCGGCGAAAGGCCGGCAACATCCTCATCGCCACGCTCGGTTTCTATTTCCTAATCTATATCGCGCAGCTTATCGGCGGAATCTTTGGCGCCGTCGGCAGTTCCCTGTTCGCAGCCGTCGCCACGTTCTTCCTGATCTATGCGTTGCCCGCGGCGGCGATCGGCGGCGCGTATAGCGCCGAGGTATTCTCGATCTCGATTCGCCGGGCGCGCGGCGAGCCGCTCGCAACCGCGATCCTAACGATCGTCAGCCTTTTCGTGTATTTCTACATCGGCTTTATGCTGCTGCCGCTGTTCGGTTCGGCGCTCGGCTACGGCGCGATCGTGTTGCAGTTACTGTTGCCCTCGGTTGCCATCGGCTACGTCGCACTCGTCGTCGCAAAACAGTACGCGGACCTTGCCTTCGGGCGCCGCTGGTAGGAGCGTTGCGGGCCGCATCCTGCGGCAATCCGCGCAGATCGACCGCTCGGGTGTCGAGCTATGGTTCGGCCTGCGCTGCACGATCGGCGTTGCGATTCCGCTCGTTGCCTCGCTGCTGCTGCATCGGCCCGCCGACGGCGTAGCCGTCTCGATCGGTGCGATCGTCGTCGGTTTCGCATCGCGCCAAGGCGTCTATCGGACGCGTGCCGCGACCATGCTGCTGGCCTCGGCCGCGATGGGCGTCGCCACCTTCGTCGGCAGCGCGAGCGGCGGGGGCAGCCCCGTGCTCCACGTTGCCGTAACCGTTCTCTGGGCACTCGCCGTCGGGATCTTGGCTTCGCTCGGCGCGAGCGCGACGGCGATCGGATTGAACTCGGTGCTCGCCATCACGATCTTCGGGCAATTTCATTTCACGCCGCTAGAGGCTGCGGAGCAGGGCCTCTACGTGTTTGCCGGAGGCGTTCTGCAAACGGTCTTGCTGGTGATCGTTTGGCCGTTCCAACGTTTTTCGGCGGAACGAAGCGTTTTGGCGAAGGCTTATCGCTCGCTCGGGGCTTACGCGAGCAATATTCCGCGCGTCAAACTCGCCCCACCCGATCCGACGACGTTTACCAGCGTTCACGATACGCTGGAGGATCCGCAACCGTTCGCGCGGCGCGGCGAAGTCGCCGCGTTTCGTGCCTTGCTTCTCGAAGCCGAGCGCATTCGCGCGACCCTCGCGGCGCTCGCCGTCGATCGTTACCTGTTGGAGACCGCCGGGGCACGGGATGCCTCCGACGACGTCCGCGAACTCGGCTCCGCAGCGCACGATATCGTGATCGAGATCGCCGGCGCGCTCGACGAAGCGCGCGCTCCACACGAACGCGAAGGGCTCTGGCCCGCGCTCGACGCGCGCATGGCCGCCATCGAGCGGAAAACGGCGGCCGATCCCGCGATCGCCGCCGGGCAAACCGTCGGCGACGCGCACGCGCTGCTCGGCCAGTTGCGCGCCGCTTGGCGAGCCGCATGTCTGCCGGCCGGGGCCTTTCGCAAGGATAAGTCCGCTGGCGCCGCTCTCGGCCCGATGGTTTCGTACTCGCCGTTTATCGCGCGCGAAGCGCTGGCTACGCTGCGCGCGAATTGCTCGCCGGGCTCGCCGTTCGCGCAGCACGCCGTGCGTCTGGCCGCAACGCTCGGCGTCGCCGACGTTCTCGCAAACGTCTTGCCGCTGCAGCGCGGATACTGGATAGCGCTCACCGCGGCGCTCGTGTTGCGCCCGGACTTTGCCACGACCTTCGTGCGCGGCGTAGCGCGCATCGCGGGTACGCTCGCGGGCGCGTTACTGGCATCGTCGATCGCGGCAACGCTGCATCCGGGACCCGTCGGTTTGCTGGTAGGCGCGCTGGTTTTCGCGGCCATCGGCTACACGATCTTCAGCGTAAACTACGCCATCTATACCGTCACGATCACCGGATACGTCGTGTTTCTGCTGGCATTCGGCGGGTTGCCGGAGCACTCGGCGATCCTGGACCGCGTCATCGCTACGCTGCTCGGCGGCGCCCTCGCGCTGACTGCATACTTCGTTTGGCCGACTTGGGAGCGCGAGCGCGTCGCGGCGCAGCTGGCGGATCTGCTCGACGCGCAGCGGGCGCACATGCGCCTCGTTCTCGAGGCCTATGCGAATCCGGCGCAGGCCGGTGAGCGGGAGATTCACCGCACCCAGCTGGCCGCGTGGCTGGCGCGCTCCAACGCCGAAGCATCGGCCGACCGCATGTTGAACGAGCCGGTCCATTCGTACGCGCTGGGCGTGCGACAGGCGCTCGGAATCCTCGCCGCGAGCCGCCGGGTCGGGCTAGCCGTCTTGGCATTGCAATCGCGTTTGCCGCGCTCGAGCGTCGCCCCGAACGAGGCCTTCGATACGCTCGTCCGGGAACTCGATCGCGGTCTCGCGATCGTAGCGTCGGCTTTACGCGCGGCCGGCCCGCTCCAGCCGTTGCCGCCGCTGCGCGAGATGCAGATCGCGTTGCGGCGATTGCTCGACGACGAGCACAACGCGGGCGTCGCCGCGCTCGTTTCGGAGACCGATCTGCTGGTCGACAGCATCAACGCGATGGCTCACGTTCTCGAGAAGCGTTAGCGCGCTCGCGCTTTCCCCGAAAGCGCCATGCGAACGCCTTCGGCGACCATCGCCGGGCTGACGTTCGTACGAGCGAGGCGTTGCGCGTCGGTCAACTTGGTCAGCAGCGCACCGGCTTCGTCGCCGCCCGTCGCCCCGAGGGCGTTGAGTTCGGCGCGGTAGTCGACCGCCAGCAGCGGCGCTCCGGCGCCGGCGCTGCCGATGGCGATCCAGTCGCGCACGAGGGTCTTGAGCGTTTCGAGTCCTTCATCGAGCGTTTCGCGCGTCGCCCACGTCTGCTCGGGCGTCCGCCCAGCAACCACGTCGAAGAACCAGGCCGCAACTTGCGAACGCAGCTGTTCTTCGTCGCCCAGCGCCGCCAGCGCGCGCGTTACGCTGCCTTGGGAGAGCGACGCGCCCAAACTCGCGCGCTCTTGCTCGATGCCTTGGCGCAGCAGAACGTCTTTGACTTCGGACGTGCGTAGATTTGGAAATCGTATCTCGAGCAATCGCGAGCGAATCGTCGTCAGCAGACGTCCCGGCATGGCGGTCGTCAATAGCAGCACGACCTTCGGAGGCGGCTCTTCGAAGAACTTGAGCAGCGCGTTGGCCGCGTGATGCGTCGCAAAATCGACGTCGCCGAGCACGAAAACGCGAAATCCGCCGGCGTACGACTGCAGCGAGAGCTGGCGGACGAGATCGCGTGCCGTCATCTCGTCGGTTTCGTGAAAGCCGAGCGGCGAATCGGTGTCCCCGATCTTGAGTGCGCCGACGCTCTCGAGCAGATCGGGATGCCTCGTCTCCGTCTTTCCGATCAGCCGGCACGACGCGCACGTGCCGTCGTACCCGAGCACGCCGTCTTTAGGCGCTTCGCAGAGCAGCGATTGCGCGAGCCGGCGCGCAAACGTTTTCTTTCCGATACCCTGCGAACCGGTGAAGAGGTACCCGTGTGCGATCGTGGCTTTCGTCAGACGCGAGAAAAACGCACGCGGGCCGGCGGCGCCAACCACGTCGAAGGCTAATTCACTCACGTCGCTACCCGCGCGATCGCGCGCATCGCGGCCTCCAGCACGCGCGGGGGCTCGGCTTCGCCGTCGAGCAGCACGATACGCGGCTGCGTGCGAGCCAGATCGAGGTACCCGTCGCGAACGCGCCGGTGAAAGGCGAGATCCTGGGCGTCTATTCGATCCGCGGCGCCGTTGCGCGCGGCGACTCGCGCGCGTGAGGTTTCGAGCGAGATGTCGACGAGCAGGGTCAGTTCCGGCAATCGCCCGGCCGTGGCGGCCTCACAAATGCCGCGGACCGTGGCGAGATCGAGACCGCGTGCGTAACCCTGATAGGCGAGGGTGGAATCGACGTAGCGATCCACGAGCACCGTCTTGCCGCGGGCCAGGGCGGGCTCGATGGCCTCGGCGACCAGCTGCGCGCGCGACGCGTTAATCAGTAATGTTTCGGTCAAGGGATCGATCCGCAAGCCGGGCTCTAGGAACAGCCGGCGAATCGTTTCGCCGGCGGGAGTACCCCCCGGCTCGCGTGTTTCGAGGGTTTCGCGGCCTTCCGAACGGAGACGCGCGGCCACGCCCGCGAGCAAGGTCGACTTGCCGCTGCCTTCGATGCCCTCAAAGGAAATAAACATTTCGCTACGTTTCAACGATGACTAAGCTATGACTTCCGGCTCGATGCTCGGCGACGTCATTTCGTGGTTTACCAACCGAGGTGCCGCTAAGGAAGATCGGCGCGTTGGGAAGTTTCACGTCTGGTACCAGGCCGAGACCGAACCCAAATGGATCACGCCCGGGGTGGGCATGGAAGTCTCGCCCCGCGGTTTCGCTTTTGCCATCACGGTCGTGATTCCATCGCAGGAGTTCGCGATCACGATAGGGCTGCGCAATCAGAAGATTCCCGTGCGGGTGCGCGTCGTCAATAGCGACCGGATCCAACAGCAGGGCAAGCTCTGGCACCGCTACGCCGTGGAGTTCGTGGGAATCGCCGCCGATCATTGGGACCTGGTCGTGCGCTACGTCAACGACGCGCCCGAACCGGCGGAGCGCAAGCCCGTGGAAGACCGCCCCGACGACGCCTATCGGCTGCTTCCACTCGCCGTCCAGAAAAAGATCGTCGCTCTGCTGGTGACCCAACGCAAACTCGAGGAACCAAAGAACGGCCAAATTCCGCTAATGAAACTCTTCTATAGCGGCCTGCAAAAACAGGCCGGCGCTCCGCCCGCGCACCGCTTCAGCGTGCACAGCCGCATCGTCATCAACGACGAAGTCGTCCCCTACGACACCCCCTTCCTCATCACCGACGACGGTACCGTAAAACTAGCCTAATTGTCATCCTGAGCTTGTCGAAGGACGGAGCTTGTCGAAGGACGGAGCTTGTCGAAGGACACACGCTCCGACGGGCGCGCACGACAAGCGCGTGCTTCGACAAGCTCAGCATGACAACGGCGCGTACCTGGCCAAGGCGCAACACGAAAAAGCGCGTGCTTCGACAAGCTCAGCATGACAACGGCGCGTACCTGGCCAAGGCGCAACACGACAAAGCGCGTGCTTCGACAAACTCAGCATGACAACAGCAACACCACGCCTTTGTCATCCTGAGCTTGTCGAAGGATGGAGCTTGTCACCATGACAAGAGACGGGGCTTAGACTAACGCTTCTCCGGTCTTGTAGATTTTTACGCGACGGTTGGGTTCTAGGCCGGTGCTGCGCGATTGCAGGCGGTATTTCTCGGCGAGTTGATGCTGCATGCGACGCACGTACGATGTTTGCGGCGAGAGTTCGATCGACTGGCTGTTGAGGAGCACCTGATAGACGGCTTCTTCAGCCTCACGCAGAGCGATCTCTTCGTTATCGATCGAGGGCAGATTGAATACGTCCTTGAGGCAGCTCTGGATCTGCGTGGTCGTATTGGTCTTGATCGAATAGATCGGAACGTTCTCCGAAGCGATCTGTTTGAGCTTCGGCTGCTCCTTGCGTTCGAGCGTCTTGAGCGTGAGAACGACATCGGCGTCGTCCCAATTGCGTGCGATGACGGCATTCACGCGAAGGTTGTGGATGGCACGCTCGATCTTATTGCGCGAAACGCCGTACGGAAAGATCATCAGCGGCCGATCGTGTTCGTCGGTTTCGCTCGGATCCTCGTGAAGGTGGTGCGCGTGCGCCGACGCCGCGATCTGCGGCATCGACTCCGGATCGGCTTCCTGTACGACGGTCACCTCGCCGCTCGCGGTGCGCTGGCGCACCTCGGGCTGCGGTTGATAGCCGCGCAGCAACGCGTCGACGACTTCGGCGACGTTTTTGTGGATGGCGAGCCGGTCGCGTTCCTGAATCTCGACGAGCACGTCGAAGGTGGGCGGTGCTTTTCGCTCCAGCACGGTTTTGCGCGTCCCGCGGCGGCGAGCTTCTTCGTCTGAAAGGGTCACCGCGCTGATCCCGCCGACCAGATCCGAGAGCGTCGGGTTCATCAGCAGGTTCTCGAGCGATTGGCCGTGCGCCGTGCCGATGAGCGCCACCCCGCGCTCGGCGATCGTACGCGCGGCCTGAGCTTCGGCCTCGGTGCCGATTTCGTCGATGACGATCACCTGCGGCATGTGGTTTTCGACCGCTTCGATCATCACCGAGTGTTGCAACGCGGGATCGGCGACTTGCATGCGCCGCGCCGTGCCGATGCCCGGATGCGGAATATCGCTGTCGCCCGCGATCTCGTTGCTCGAGTCGACGATGACGACGCGTTTTCGATCTTCGGCGAGCATGCGCGCGCATTCGCGCAGCATGGTCGTTTTTCCGACGCCGGGGCGCCCGAGTAAGCAAATGGACTGACCGCTGCGCAAGACATCGAGAATGATATCGATCGTGCCCGATACCGCGCGTCCGACGCGACAGGTGAGACCGACGATCTTTCCGGTGCGATTGCGGATCGCGCTGATTCGATGCAGCGTTTGCTCGATACCCGCGCGATTGTCGGCGCCGAACGGCGAGAGGCGCGTACAGACGTGCGCGATATCCTCTTGCGTTACCGACGTGTCGGAGAGGTAGACGAAATCGTTTTCAAAACGGGCTTCCGGGGGGCGTCCCAAATCCAAAACGACCTCGATGATATGTTCGAGGTTGGGAAGCCGCACGAGCGACTGCCTGATGGGAAGCGGGAAGATATCGAGGAGTTGGGTGAGTTCCCAGCCCGGAGAGATGGACTCGGCTTTAAGCGCCAACAGTGATCCTCACTCGTCGCCGTTTGGCGCACATCCTGTGCCCGGCGACACTCTCCGCGTCCTTGCGGAGCTCCAGAGCGTTTTAACTCTTTTTCCCATCCTTGGGCGCCGGCCCTGCACCTATTTTTTAGGTGATCGTAAAGCAATCCAAGCAACCTTCGCATCCGGAACGCTCTGCCGGTCAGCCCCGCAGGCTTAGCGCTAGTTCGGGTGACTCATACGTGCCCGCGTAGATCGGCAGCGACGCAGGGGGTCGTTCGGTACCGCGCGAGACGTGGGTCTCCCGGTACGATTTCCAAAACTACCGACCCGTTTAACACGGCCGATCGTTGGGATCGATAGAAGTGCCCGAAGAGTGCCGGAAGCGAAGACGCTACCGGATTTCGCACCGGGCGCGCGCCGAAAAAGCGCTCGCCATCTGCCGTCGTGTAGACGTATCCGATGACTTCATCGGAGCTCGAGACACGTTGTATCTTCACGATCGTGTCGCCGTATGGATGCAGCGTCCGTTTTTGAGGCAGGCTGAGGCCAATCGCGAAGCGCGAATCGTCGCATCTACGCGGTTCGAAGATTGGGTTTTTCAACATTATCGTCAGCGCCAGTACGGAAATGCCGGTCATGGGTTTACCGCTTCACCACGCGGATCGTGCGAAGCTCCTTGTCGTATGGGCCTTGCATGCGGACGCCGGCCTTGAGTTCGAGGCCGAGGTAGTCGATGATCTCGGGCGTGATTTCCTCGCCGGGCGAGATGACCGGGATGCCCGGCGGATATGGCGAGATCGTTTCGGCGCAGATCCGGCCCTTGCTCGATTTGAAATTCACGAACTCGGTGTCGGCGAGAAACGCTTCGCGCGGCAGCATCCGCATGGGTGGAATCTTCGGCAGCTTGTAGGTGCCGGTCTTCAACCGCCGCTCGAGCACGCCCGATGGCGAGAACATATCGACGGCGCGGTCCTCGCGCGCCATCTCGGACATGCCCAAGACCAGCCGGTCGGCGGCGTCGGCACTCGTGCCGATCGTGATGAGCGCGACGATGTTGAAGAGATCGGCGAGTTCGACTTGCACGTTGTAACGGCGGCGCAGCAGTTCCGACGCCTCGTACCCCGTGTAGCCGAGATCCTTGACGGTGATCGTGATCTTGGTCGGATCCAGCGCGAACATGCCGGGACGGCCCGCGAGTTCTTCGCCGAAACAGTAGATGCCGTCGATTTCGTTGAGCCGGCGGCGCGTTTCTTCGGCGAGTTCGATCGTACGGGAGAGCAGCGCCGCGCCTTCGACGGCCATCTGTCGCCGCGCGACGTCGAGCGAAGCCACCATCGGCAGATTCGGCGAAGTCGAGAGAAACATCTTGAGCACGGCTTCGAGCCGATCGACGCGAACGCGGGAGCCGATTTGATGCAGCATCGCGCACTGCGAGAAAGCCGAGAGCATCTTGTGCGTCGAGTTGATGCACATGTCGGCGCCGGCCTGGGTCGCCGAGATCGGCAGCGCCGGATGGAATTGAAAGTGCGGTCCCCACGCCTCGTCAACCAAGAACAGCTTGCCGGCATCGTGAGCGATGCGCACGATCGCTTCGAGATCGGCGGCGACGCCGTAGTACGTCGGGCTAACGACGTAAACGGCCTTGATATCGGGGTGCTCTTCGAGCGTCCGCGCGATCGTTTCGGGCGTGACGCAGTTGTCCATGTGCAGCGCGTCGTCTACTTCGGGCTGCATGTAGATCGGATGGGCGCCGCTCATCACCAATCCGCCGAGCATCGACTTGTGCGCGTTGCGCGGAACCGCGATCTTATCGCCGGGGTTCACGGCGGCCATCATCATGCACTGGTTGCCGCTGGTCGAGCCGTTGATCAGGAAATAGCTGCGATCGGCGCCGTAGGCCTCGGCGGCCAATTGCTGCGCTTCGAGCAGCGACTCCGTCGGCTGCAAGAGATCGTCGATTCCCGGCATCGGCGTGAGATCGATCGAGCAAATGTTATCGCCGATAAATTCGCGGAACGCGCGATCCATGCCGATGCCCTGTTTGTGGCCCGGCGTATGAAACGGAATGACGCCCGCATCGACGTAGTCGAGCAGCGCCTGAAAATAGGGGGCTTTGGTCTGATCCACCTGACACTCCAAAATCCGGCTTGGCCGGAGGCGTGCAAAAGCAATTGGCGCGCGTGCGCTCGATCGTGCTAGAGCGCGCGTCCCTTTGCGGTGGCCGAATGATGGGAGACTAACCACGCCGCTTTGCGAATCGCGCGGCCGTGCACCCGGTGGTGCTTCACCTAACTCATGACCTCGAAGCCCAGACGGTCGAGCATCGCAAAGTCGTCGAGATCTTGGCGGCCCGACGTGGTGAGGTAATTGCCCAGCACGATCCCGCTCGCGCCGCTGCGCATGCCGAGGTCCTGCAGACCGCGCAGCGTGATTTCGCGGCCGCCCGCAAAGCGGATCAGCGCTTTGGGCAACGCCAGGCGCGCCATCGCAACGAAGCGCAGGGCTTCGACCGGTTCGACGAGCGACTGGTCCTGAAGCGGCGTACCCGGGCGCGGATTCAAGAAATTGATCGGTACTTCTTCGGGTTCGAGCAATTGAAGCGAAGCCAGAAATTCAATCCGATCGTCGACGGTCTCGCCGAGACCGACGATGCCGCCGCTGCACAGCTCCAGGCCGAACGCTTTAACGAGCTGACACGTCTCCCAACGCTCTTCGTAGCTGTGGGTCGTGCAGACGCTCGGAAAATGCCGGCGCGAGGTCTCGAGATTGTGGTTGACCTTGTCGACGCCGGCCTCGAGCAGCGCGCGCATCTGGTCTTCGCGCAGAATGCCGAGCGAGACCGCAACGCTGAGCGGATAGTCGCGCTTGATGATGCGTACGGCTTCGCAAACGCGATCGAGCAGCTTCGTGGACGGGCCTCGAACGGCGACCACGATGCAGAGTTCGCTCGCCCCGCGGGCCTGCGCGTCGCGAGCGGCCTCGAGGAATCCCTCGACCGAACTGAGCGGCTCCGCGTCGACGTCGGAGGCGTAGCGCGCGCTCTGCGAGCAGAAGTTGCAATCTTCGGAGCAGCCGCCTTTTTTGGCGTTATAGAGAACCTCGACGGCGATGCCGTTACCGCAGTACCGGGCGCGTACCTCGTCGGCGAGGACGAGCAAATCGGCAACGTCGCTTCCCGGTAAGGCGACGAGTTGGGTCAGCAGCTCGCGATCCGCGGGCAGCTGCTTTTCCAAGACGCGTTCGCGGGCGCGTTCGATCACGGGATGAGCCAAGACGGTCCTTTAGATCAGGCGGGTGAAGAGTCGCGCGCCGGCCGTCACCGAGGCGGCCTCGTCGCGTTCAAACGGCAGAATGCCAAGTATCTCGATTTTTCCCTGCAATGCACGGCGGACGTCGTCGATATATGCAGGTTCCGAGACTTCGAAGCGGTCCACCAGTACCGCGCCGGCAAACTCGAGACCGAGCCCTTCGGCCAGCGCGATCGTCAGGAGCGCGTGGTTCATGCAACCGAGCCGCAAACCCACGGCGAGCACCACGCGCAGTTTCGCAAGTTGCGCGACCGTGCCGAAGTTTTGCAGCCGGTTGAGCGGCACGGCCAGGCCGCCCGCGCCTTCGGCAACGAGCGGGCCCTCGATGCCGTCGATGACGGCGCGAAGATCCTCAGCGCGAACCGCGGGGGTGCCCTCGGCGAGCGCGGCCGACCACGGATCGGCGGGTTTCCCAAATCGCGCGAGTTCGAGGTGACGGGCACCGGCAAGCCGGCCGGCGTTCGCCGCATCGCCGGGCGTGCCCGGCGGCAAGCCGGTCTGAACGAGTTTTACGATCGTCGGTGCTCGCCCCGCATCGACGAGCGCCTTGGCGAGCGCCGCCGTAAGCCGCGTTTTACCAACATCCGTATCGGTACCGGTTACGAGGTAACGTTGCAAGCGAGCACCTCCACGAGCCGCGCGATCTGTTCGCCGGTATGATCGGCGCGCAGCGAGATGCGCAAACGCGCGGTTCCCGCCGGAACGGTCGGCGGCCGAACCGCGGGCGCGAGCACGCCGGCTTCCAGGCAGGCCTTCGCGACGGCCAGCGCGCGGCGTTCGTCGCCGAGCACAATCGGAACGATCGGCGTTGCGTCATCGATGACCGGCAGACGCAGCTCCCGCAGGCCGGCTCGGAGGCGCGCGACGTTGGCATGGAGGCGCTGGCGCCGATCGTCGGCGGTTCGTGCGAGCATCACGCCGACCCGTGCCGCAAACGCGATCGGCGGCGGCAGCGCCGTATCGAAGATGAACGTCCGGGCCGAATTCACGAGCAATTCGATCAAGCGCGCCGGACCGGCAACGAAACCGCCCGCGGCCCCAATCGCTTTGCCGAGCGTCCCCATTACGACGACGCGATCGTCTTGCAGCGCGCGCGCGAGGCCGGCGCCTTCGTCACCCGCAACGCCGAGCGCGTGTGCGTCGTCGACGAGCAGGATGTCCTCCGTATGCAAGTCGGCAAGCATCGCCGGCAGATCGATCGCATCGCCGTCCATGCCGAAGATCGATTCCGTCACCACCAGCGCCCCGTTGCGGCGATGCGCTTTCGGCGGAAGCTTGCCGTGAGGGTAGACGACGCGTTCGAGTTTGCTCGCGCGCAGCGCATCGATCAAACACGCGTGATTGAGTGCGTCGGAATACGCGATACCGGCAAACCCGGCGAGCACCGAAACGGCGCCGGCGGCCGCCAGATAGCCCGATGAAAAGAGCAGCGCCCGTTCGCGCCCGGTCCAGCGCGCGATATCGGTCTCGAGCAGGGCGTGCTCGCGGTGACGCCCGCCCAATAGCCGCGCGCCGCCCGCGCCCACGCGTTTGACCGTCCGCATCGCTTCGATCATGCGCGAATCGGTCGCCAAGCCCAGATAGTCGTTGGTTGAAAAATCGGCGAAGACGCGCGGTTCGTCCGCATCTATCGAGCGATACCGCCCGCGATCGGCGATCCGCGCGAGTTCTTCTTCAACCCGGCCGAGATAACTCACGCGAGAACCGCTTCGAGCGCGTCGACGAAAGCGAACGTATCGTCGCGAGAACTAACCAGCGGCGGAACGAGCTGCACCACGTCGCCGATTGGACGCGTAAAGTGTCCGCGCTCGTAGAGCCAATCGGCGATCTGCCAGGCCGGCGTCAACGAGCCGCGCGATTCGATCTGCTCGGCCCGCAATTCGATACCGATCATCAACCCGGCTTGACGCACTTCGCGCACGAGCGGATGCACGCGCAACGCGTCCAGCCGCACCGCAAGCTCGGCGGCGAGAACGCGCGCGCGCTCGAGCGTACCTTCGCTCTGGAAAAGATCGAGGCTCGCGAGCGCCGCCGCACAGGCGATCGGATTGCCGGCAAACGAGTGGCCGTGAAAAAACTGCCTCATCTGCGCGTGCGTCCCGAGAAATGCGTCGTAGACCCGCTCGGTCACGAGCGTCGCCGAGAGCGCCAGCGTGCCGCCCGTAAGTCCTTTGCCGACGCAGACGACGTCGGGCTCCAGGCGCAAATGTTCGTGGGCGAACATGGCGCCCGTTCGGCCGAAGCCGGTCGCGACTTCATCAACCACCAGCAGCGGTTTGACGTTGCGAAGGTGTTCGTACGTAGCGGTCGGCACGATTCGCATGCCGGCTGCGGCCTGAACGATCGGCTCGATGATAATCGCGGCGATATCGTCGCGATCGAGCAAGCCGGGAATCGCACCGTATTCGAGCGTGTCGAATGTGACGGCGCCGAAACGCGCCTTAAAGAGCGGGAGATCGGAGACGCTCATCGCGCCCGCCGTATCGCCGTGATAGGAATCGGTCAAACGCACGAAACGCGTGCGCTGCGGCTCGCCGACGTTCTGCCAGTACTGCAACGCCATCTTCAAAGCGACTTCGATCGCGCTCGCGCCGTCGCCGGAAAAGAACGCGTAGTCCATGCGCGCAAGCGCCGTCAGCCG
>DATBTN010000037.1 GCA_036559195.1 Candidatus Baltobacteraceae bacterium | reverse complement strand
ACAAAGCAACGACAATCCCGTTTTTTACGTGCAATACGGCTACGCGCGGATCGCATCGGTCCTGCGCAACGCCGCCGCCGCCGACGTCGACGCCGCGCGAGCCGGCGACGCACTCGGCGCGTTAACGCACGAAAGCGAGATTGCGCTGGCGCGCCGCCTCGCCGAACTCCCGCGCGTCGTGGCAAACGTTGCCGAACACCTGGCGCCCCATCGCCTCGCGCGCTACGCACGCGACGTCGCCGCCGACTTCCACCAGTTTTACAGCGGCCAAAAGATCCTCGTCGAAAACCGCGACGAGCGCATCGCGCGCCTGGGCCTCTGCCTAGCCACCAAAACCGTCCTAGCCCGCGTCCTAAGCCTGGTCGGCGTCAGCGCTCCCGAATCAATGTAACTCCCGCCGTCCTTCGACAAGCTCAGGATGACCAGGAGCGGTGCCTTCCCCCCCCGTGTCATGCTGAGCTTGTCGAAGCATGAGCTTGTCGAAGCATGAGCTTGCGTGGGGGTTAGATTTTTACTTCGACGCCGAATTCGATGATGCTGTTGGGGGGGAGGCCGAGGGAATCGGTGAGGGGGCGTGCGTTGCGGATCATCCATAAGAACAGCGAGCGTTGCCAGCGCGGTAAGCGGCCGGGCGTGGTGTCGGGACGGATCTTCGGGCTGGCTAAATAGTAGGTCGGTTCCCTAAACTCGATGTTCGGGCGAACCGTGCGCAGATGCCGCAGGATGTCGTGAATGTTCGGCTCTTGCATGAAGCCATACGAGGCCTTCACTCGCATGAGATGCGGCGCGATCTCCTCCAGTTCGATGCGATCGTCGGGATGCACGAATGGCTGGCTATCGTTGAGGATCGTCAGCAAAACGACCGTGTCGAAAACGATGTGATTGCGCAGCCACGTGTGCTGCAGCGCGAACGGGATGCCGGTCGCGTCGGGCGTGAGAAAGAAGGCGGTTCCGCGAACGTTCTTGGCATCGTCGCGCGTCTCTTTGAGGAACGCCTCGACCGGCATGGTCTTGCTCGTGAGATCGCGCATCAAGCGGCGCCGCCCGCGATTCCACGTTACGAAGAGCGCGAAGAGTGCGAGCGCCATCACGAGCGGCACCCAGCCGCCGGAGACCACCTTGGAGAGATTTCCGGTGAGAAAGAGCGTATCGAAGAGCAGGAAGAGCCCGATGAGCGGCACGATCCGCCAGAGCGGCCACTGCCAGCGTTTGTAGAGCAGCCGCGCGAACGTGATCGTCGTCGTAAGCATCGTAACCGTCACGGCCAAACCGTAGGCGCCGCCAAGCGCCGCCGACGATTTGAACGTCAGTACGAGGACGATGCAGACGACCCCGAGCATCGCGTTGATCGCGGGCATATAGATCTGCCCGGCGTAGTGGCGCGACGTATGAACGATGCGAAAGCGCGGGGCGTAGCCGAGCTGCATGGCCTGCTGCGTGAGCGAGAAAACGCCGGAGATCAGCGCCTGCGAGGCGATGACCGTGGCGATCGTCGCGAGCAGTACCATCGGGATGAGTCCCCAGCGCGGAACCAGCGCGTAAAACGAGGTGGCGATCGCGTGCGGATCGCGCAAGGCGAGCGCGCCTTGTCCGAAATAATTCAGCACCAGAGCCGGAAAGACGGCCACGATCCACGCAAGCGTGATCGGCTTGCGCCCGAAGTGCGCGAGATCCGCGTAGAGCGCTTCGGCGCCGGTCACGCAGAGCACCACGGCGCCCATGACCAAGATACTGCGCGCGCCGTTGTGAACGAAGAACAGGATGGCGTGGAGCGGATTGACGGCGCGAATGACTTGCGGATTGTGCGCGATCGAGACGATGCCGAGCACGCCGATCGCGAGAAACCAGGCCAGCATGATCGGACCGAAGAGTTTACCGATGCGCCCCGTTCCGCGCGCCTGCACGGCAAAGAGCCCGATCAGAATAAGCACCGAGAGCGGCACGATCAATCCATGCGCGGCCGTCGTCCACACGTCGAGTCCCTCGATTGCGGAGATGACCGAGATCGCCGGCGTGATCGCGCCGTCGCCGTAGAGCATCGCCGAACCGAACAGCACCAGCAGCGCCAACGCCCCGAGACCGACCGGCATGCCGCTCTTGCGCGCCGGGACGAGTTGCGCGAGCAGCGCCAGCGTGCCGCCTTCTCCATCGTAGTCGGCGCGCAGCAAGAACGCGACGTACTTGATGCAAACGACCACGATGAGCGAGTACAGAATGAGCGAGAGGATGCCGAGGATGTTCTCCGGCGTCGGCGTCGCGGCAAAATCGCCCGTAAAGCACTGCGTGAACGCGTAGAGCGGGCTGGTGCCGATGTCGCCGAAGACGATTCCGAGTGCGGCGATCGCGAGCACGTTTGGACCGGCGGCCCGGCGCCGCGAGGTCCGCACATCGAGCGTTTGTAAGGCGAGGGCATGGTCCGACATTTAGATCTGCACTTCGACGCCGAATTCGATGATACTGTTGGGCGGCAGCCCCAACGAATCGGTAAGCGGCCGCGCGTTGCGGGTCATCCAAAGGAAGAGCATTCGCTGCCACGCGGGCAGCCCGGTCTTTGAATAGTCCGGGCGAATTTTGGGGCTCGCGAGATAGTACGACGGCTCGCGGAAGTTCGCGTTCGGTCGCGTGTTGCGCAGATGGCGCAGGATGTCGTGAATGCTCGGCTCCTGCATGAACCCGTACCACGCTCGCACGCGCAGCAGCCGCGGCGCGAGTTCCTCAACTTCGATCCGTTGGTCGGGATGCACGAAGGGCTGATTTGCGTTCAGCACGGTCAGCAGGACGACCGTGTCGAAAACGATGTGGTTGCGCAGCCACGTGTGCTGTAGCGCGTACGGAATGCCATCGGCATCGGGGGTCAGGAAGAATGCCGTTCCGCGAACGTGCGCGGCGTCGTTTTGAGTCTGGGTGAGAAAATCGGCCACCGACATCGTCTGCGGCGTCAAATCGGTCATCAAGCGCCGGCGTCCGCGGTTCCAGGTGCTGAACAACACGAAGAGCACGCCGGCCATCAGCAGCGGCACCCAGCCGCCCGACATGACTTTCGAGAGGTTGCCGGCGAGAAACGGCACGTCCCAGAGCAGAAAGAGCCCGACCAGCGCAACGGCTCCCCAGATCGGCCAGTTCCAACGGCGCCGCAGCAGCTCGAAGAATGCGAGGCTGCTCACGAGCATCGTTATCGTTACCGCCAGACCGTAGGCCCCGCCGAACGCTTCGGACGAGCGAAACGCGAGGACGAGTGCGATGCACACGATCGCGAGCATCGTGTTGATCGCCGGGATATAGATCTGCCCGGAATGCGCGCGCGAGGTGTGTACGATCCGAAAGCGCGGCGCGAACCCCAGCTGCATGAGCTGCTGCGTGAGCGAAAAGACGCCCGAGATGAGCGCCTGCGAGGCGATAACGGTGGCCACGGTTGCGAGCAGCACCATCGGCACTACGCCCCAGCGCGGAACGAGCGCGAAAAACGGCGACGGCGCGCGCGGATCGAGCAGCGTGATGGCGCCCTGCCCCAAATAGTTCACGATCAGCGCCGGGAAGACGACGGCATACCAGGCGAGCGTGATCGGTTTGCGGCCGAAATGTGCGAGATCGGAGTAGAGGGCCTCTACCCCCGTCACGCAGAGAACGACCGCTCCGAAAATCAGCAAACTTCGCAAGCCGTTGCGCAGGAAGAAATCGACGGCGTAGAGCGGGCTGATCGCCGCTAAAATTTTCGGGTTTTCGGCGATTCCGTGAATTCCGGCGATCGCGAGCACGGCGAACCACAGCACCATTACCGGTCCAAAGAATTTGCCGATCCGATCCGTACCGCGCCGCTGCATGAAGAACAGCGCCAGCAAGACGACGATCGACGCCGGTACGATATACGGATGCGCCGCCGTGGTCCAAACGTCGAGGCCCTCGAGCGCCGAGATGACCGAGATCGCGGGCGTGATCGCTCCGTCACCGTAGAGCATGCACTCGCCCAAGAGCACCATCAGCGCCAGACCCGAGAGCGCCAACGGAAGCGCCGTGCGTTTGCGCGGAGAGAGCAGTGCCAATAGCGCGATCGTTCCGCCTTGCCCGTCGTTGTCGGCGCGCAGCATGAACGTAACGTATTTCACGCAGACGACCACGACCAGCGACCACAGAATCAGCGACACGATTCCCAGGATGTTCGCGGGCGTAAGCGCGGCCGGGAATTGGCCCGCAAAACAGAGCTTGAACGCGTAGAGCGGGCTCGTTCCGATGTCGCCGAAAACGACGCCGAGCGCTCCGAGCGCGAGCGCGCTCGGAGCCGCGCGATGCTTATCCAACTGACCCCGGCTTTTCGATTTCGACCCCGCCGCGCAGCCACGGAACGGCGAAGTATCGCCAGAGCAGCTTGACTAGCGCCGCCGCCGGAATGCCCAAGATCAGCCCGGGCAGCCCGAAAAGTTCGCCGCCGGCGAAGACCGCAAACATCACGCCGATCGGCGAAACGCCGACCGAACTGCCCATAATTTTCGGCACCAAAACGTTATCGGAGAAGCGGGGGATGACGAAGAGGATCACCTCGACGGTTATCACCATTCCCAACCCCTGCGGGGCGGCGATCGCCAATCCGATGATCTGCACGGCGATCATGCCGACGATCGGAATCGCGTAGCCGATCGCGCTGATGAGACCGAGAAAGAGCGCGAACTTGAAGCCGAAGATGGCGGTTAAAATCGCGATGACGACGCCCGTTATCGCGCTCACGATCACTTGGCCGGCGATATATCCGCCGAAGATCTGCACGATCTCGGTTGCGAGCATGCGCGCTTCGTCGTGCCGTTTAGCTGGAAACATCGCCGCAAATCCCTCGCCCAGCCGCCGATGGTTGAGCAGAAAGAAAATCGAGAGAATCAGCGAGGAGACCGTGATAAACGCCGCGGTCGCGATGTTCAGCGCGATCGACGCTATCGACGAGAGCCCGGCGTTGAACATGCCGGCGAGCCGATCGCTCCCGATCTGCTTGACGTTGAGGAGTTGTGCGGGCAAGTTGACGCTCGGGAAATGACGCTGGATCGCTCCCTGCACGCCCAAGAGCCACTCTTGAAACCCTTGGAGATAGGTCGGCAAGTTGTTCACTAGCGCCTGCGCCTGCACGAAGGTCAGCGGAATGATCAAGAACGCGCAGAGCGCGGCGATCGAAATGAGCACGAGGTACACGATCGCGATGGCGAACGGGCGGCCGATCCGGCGACGTTCGAGGAGCGCGACGATGGGATGGGCGGCCGATGCGATGAACGCGCCGATCACGAAAATCGTAATCGTTCGCGGAATGTGCGCGGCGAAGACGAGCGCCGCGATCGCGAGCGCGACGAAGCCGAGCGCCTGGAGTATACGGCGCCAGTCGATCGGACCTAGAGCGTTTTGCACAGCAGGCGCCGCTCCGTGCGAAACCCTACGCTATCGTAGAGCGCGCGGGCTGCGACGTTCTCCTCGGTCACCATCAACCCTATATACGGCAATCCGCGCCTGCGCGCCTCATCTTCGGCGGCTTTGAGCAACGCCTTGCCCACACCTTGGCCGCGCATCGCGGGGACCACGGCCATGTAGGCGATAAAGGCTTGCGGGCTCATGGTCACCTCGTCCGGCAACTCGTCGAGCATGAGCAAAAAGCCCACGGCTTCGCCGCCTCGCCGCGCGACCAGCGCCACGTGCGATTGATCGTAAAAGACCTCGAGCAGCCGCTCGTAGCTGGCCGCCAGTACGGCATCCGTAACGAACCGAAACGGTGCGACCGACGAGCGCAGCGTACTTCGCCCGAGCGTTTGGATGAAGTCCCGATCGCGGGCGTCGCCCGGCCGAATCGTGAGGTCGTCCATCAGCCGCGCGGCGTCACTACGCTCGGCGCGAACCGGGGTCGGTAATCGGCTCGCCGGCCGCGCACTGCGGACACTCCCCTGCTTCGTACGAAACGATCGGCATATCGAGCAGCGCGAAGGTGGGAACGCCGAAATCCACCGCGCCGCGCTGCACGATCGCGCCGACGCCGACGACGCTCGCGCCGCTCGCGCGCACGACCGCGATCACTTCCTTAACGGAGAGTCCGGTCGTCACGACGTCCTCGACCACCAGTACGCGGTCCGCCGGTGCGAGAACGAAATTGCGTCGCAGCTTCGCAACGCCGTCCTGCTTTTCAACGAAGATCGCGTTGGTGTGCAGCGCCCGCGCCACTTCGTACCCGAGAACGATGCCGCCGACGGCCGCGCTTACCACGATCGTCGGTTTCGCCTGCACGAACGCATCGGCGATCGCGCGCGCGACCGGCTCGAGCAACCGCGGATCTTCGAGAATGCGGAACTTCTGAATGAATCGGTTGCTATGCCGTCCGGAGCTCAGCTTGAAATGGCCGTCGAGCAGCGCGCCGCGGCTTTGCAACTCGGTCGTGAGATCGATCGTCATCGAGCGGCCGGCGCCCGCATCTCGTCGAGGATCGCGCGCGCCGCTGCGAGCGGATCGGCCGCCTCGGTGATCGGACGACCGACGACCAAGTAATCCGAGCCGGCGGCGACGGCTTGCGCGGGCGTCGTCACGCGCTTCTGATCGGCGTGAACCGCTCCGATCGGACGAATGCCCGGCGTGAGCGTTAAGAAATCTTCGCCAAAAAACGCTTTGAGATCGCGAACCTCGAGCGCGCTGCAGACCACTCCCGAGCAGCCGGCATCGCGCGCCAGCGCCGCCAGGCGCGTGGCGTTTTCGCCCGGGCCGCCCCGCAGCCCGAGTTCGTTCAACTCGTCGGCCGCAATGCTCGTGAGAATCGTCACCGCGAAGATGTGCGGCGGCGCAATACCCAATTCGCTCCCCCGCTCCTGCGCGGCTTCGACCGCGACGCGCATCATTTCGTCGCCGCCCAAGGCGTGCACGTTGATGATGTGCGCGCCGGGCCGCACGAGCGCCTTGACGGCCGCTCCGACCGTTCGCGGAATGTCGTGCAATTTTGCATCGATGAAGAAGCGCACGTCGCGCGCCTCGAGGTGCGCGAAGATCCGGTCCGGATACCCGAAGAGCGATTCCAAACCGACCTTAAAGATCACGTCGAGCTCGTAGAGTTCGTCGATTAACCCTTCGGCCCGATTGGGCGTATCGACGTCGAGCGCGACGATTAACTGAGCCATTATCCCTCATCCCCTTCGTATTGGTAGGCGTTAGCAAATCCGACGTTCGCTTTGCCGACGATCTCCGCCAGCGTGCCGACGCCGCGCCTGACGAGATACTCGCGCAAGCCCTCGACGATACGCAACGGCACGCGCGGATCGGTAAAATTCGCGGTGCCGATCGAGATCGCGCTCGCACCGGCCAGGAAAAATTCGAGCGCGTCGGTCGTCGTTTCGATTCCGCCCTGCCCGACGATCGGAATCGTCACCGCGCGCGCAACCTCGTAGACGGCAAGCACCGCGATCGGCCGAATCGCCGGGCCCGAAAGGCCGCCCGTCACGTTGCCCAACCGCGGCGCCCAGCGGTCGACGTCGATCGCCATCCCGCGCACCGTGTTGATCACGGCGAGCGCGTCGGCACCGGCCGCCTGCGCCTCGCGCGCGATCGCTGCGATATCGGTGACGTTCGGCGAGAGCTTTACGATCAGCGTTTTATCGGTCGTTTCGCGCGCGGCCCGCACCACGCGCTGCGTCAGCTTCGGATCGCACGCGAACGTCTCGCCCTCGGCCGCCACGTTCGGACACGAAATATTGATCTCGATCGCGTGGATCTCGGGGCGCTTGGCCAGGCGCTCCGTGGTGTAGGCATAGTCGTCGACCGAAAATCCGGCCACGCTTCCGATCACCGCACACGGCCGGCTCGCAAACTTCGCGACGTCGTGTTCGAGATACCAATCGATTCCCGGATTCTGCAAGCCGATCGCATTAAGCATCCCCGCCGGCGTCGAGACCAGCCGCGGCGTTGGATTTCCCAACCGCGGCGCGCGCGTCACGCTTTTGAGCACGACGCCGCCGATCTGCGACAAATCGACGAACGCTTCGAACTCTTCGCCCGAGCCGTAACAGCCGCTCCCCATCAACGTCGGAACCTTCAGTTCAAGCTTCCCAAGCTTCACCGAAAGATCGGGTTTCATCGTTACCATACGTGCGATGCCCCCGGGTCGGTTGCAGGTTTGTTACCCCCGCCCCCTGTCACCCTGGCTATCCATCTCGCCTCATGGCCGGCTACTGGCACTATTGCCACCGTAACTCGTGCGCCCAGAACACGGGGCCTTCTTTGCAGATGCGGGCGTTGACGATCTCGCTGCCGCCGGCGTCGGCGCCGGGGAAGTTTGGAGCTTGAGCGCTGCGGCGATCGAGCGGGACGGTGCAGCCCCAACAGCCGCCGACGCCGCAGGCGAAGGTCTCTTCGAGCGAAAGCTGCGCCGGAACGTTGAGCTTTTCAGCAACGCGGGCGGTGGCGCGCAGCATCGGCGATGGGCCGCAGGCGAGGATTAGATCGGGTTTGGGCACTGCGTTCTCGAGCAAGCCGGTGACGTAACCTCGATGGCCGTAGCTCCCGTCATCGGTAGCGCAATGCAATGCGACGCCGTTTTCCGCGAACTTGTCTTTATCGACGAGCAATTCGAGCGTGCGCGCTCCGTAGTACAAATGGACCGCGGCACCCGCGGCAACCAGAGCCTGGGCCGGAAGCAGCACGGAGGCGATGCCGACGCCGCCTGCAACGATCGCGACAGTACCTACGTTAGCGGAGAGATCGAAGCCGTTCCCGAGCGGGCCGGTAAGATCGAGCGGATCGCCGGGTCGCAGGGTTGCGAGTTCGGCGGTACGGGGCCCGGCAACGAAAAACATGATGCTGGCGCGATCGCCAGATGCTTCGTAGATGCCGAGTGCGACGGCCGCACGCTCGCCGTGGGGCGGAATGACCATGACGAACTGACCGGGGCGCGTCACGTGGACGAGGTTCGGTGCGTGTACTCCTAAGAGGAGGACGCCGGGCGCGAGTTCCGTCCGATCGAGCACGGTCGTTGAATGCACCGCCGCGAGCGACTGGAGCGTGGGCATGCCGCAGAGTTCTCGGAACGCGGCCGACATACTTCCGTAACGAAAAATTTAAGAAACAATGCGAGAAAAGACTGAACTCTCGTACGACAAAAGCCGTTATAGATTATAGAAGAAGAAAAAAGAAAGGGGGGTCCACGGAAAATGGCAGGTCTCATGGTCTTCAAATCGTTAGCCGACGCGCTTAGAGCGGGCTATCAAGTGTACGACCGCACGTCCGACGGGTATTTGGTCCGGACGAGAACTGCGGCTGGATGGGCAATCGCCCTGGTCTCGTGTAGATGACCCTTCCGAAACAACGCAATTATAAAGAGGACCGCCCGGATCGGCGGTCCTCTTCTTTTCTCACTGCCGCCGTGCGTCGGGCGGCGGGCTAGGGCGCTCTAACTCGGCCGTGGGACCGGGGCGCCACCCATACGGGCCGCCGGGCGAAATATCCGGGCCGGCAGCGCCGAAGGGCGGTTGCGGGCTCGCGCCCGTTTGCGGCTGACCGGCCTGCGGCGGGGGCGGGGGCGCCTGCGCCGGCCCGAGCGTGAAGGCCCCGAAGCGGGCTCCGGAGAGCAGCGCTAAGATGATCTGCGCGATGCCGATAAAGAGCGGGATCAACCCGCCGAGCAGCTCGGCCCCGGGGTGGCCCGGATGGATGAGCGAGAGCCCGACCAAGATCGCGAAACCGACGAGCGTGACGACGATGCCGGACCGGAGTTGTCGATTCGCTTGATAGAGGGTGTACCCGTACGGGTCGTAGGCCGGCGGGGCGACGTACGGCTGCTGCGGCGGCTGGACCCAATACGGGGTCGCGCCGTAGGTTGCCGGATCGTACCATTTGCTCTTGGCCATTTTGCGCATCCAGCGCGGATCGGGGGGCGGCGCTATTCCGCGGCGGATCATTTCCAGTCGCTCGTGATGGGCGAACACGCGGCTGATGATGCCATATGCCAGCGGCAGTCCGAAGACCATCAGTATCGCAAGGGCTCCTACGTCATTGTCCGACATGTCTTATTGGGCTCCGTTCGTCGTCATGGTAATCGTTCCGTCTTGTGTCGAAACGTCTAGGGCGCCGGCACCATTGCCGAGCGTGTAGGTTCCCTCCACCGCGTCGTCATCGGTATGCGTCGAGCGGCCGTCTACGCGGATCCTTCCGTTCGATGTGTGCGCTCGTACGTTCAAATTGCCCGCGTCGGCAAAGTGTAAGCTGACCGGGCCGTCATCGGTGTGAATGTTGGCCTTCGAGAGCCGCAGGTCATTGGCACGAACGCTGCCGTCCCGAGTGCTTGCGACGAGCGATCCAACGGCGACTCCGTCGAGCACCAAACGTCCGTCGCGGCTGGCCATCGTCAGCCGATCGGCGCGAACGTCGTGCGCCTCGATGTGACCGTCGTCGGATTTCGCATCGGTCGCGCCGCGCAGTCCCTGCAGAACGATCGAGCCGTCGTTCGAGTGGACGCCGACCGATCCGGTGAGATCGCTCACTTGCGCGCCCGAGCTTCGCAGGATATCGAGCGATGCGGCCGCCGGCACGGCGATCTCCACACGTCGCTCGATCCACCCGATGTTCACGAAGCCGCCGCTCGACGGGCGCGCGATACGCACGCCGTCGGCCGTTCGCTCGACGTGGAGCGCCGCGAGTTGCGCCGCGCCGTAGATGAATCCCCCGGCCGACGTGCGATCCGTAACGTGGACGCGGTTGTCGCTGGAGGCGGCAACCACGACGCGCGAATCCGGGTCGTCGATGATGACGTGCGGCGCCGCACCCGCGTCGATCGGCGCGAACGTTTGAGGAACGAACGCGATGCGATGCAGTCCCGCAGCTTGAGCCGAGAGTCCCAGGTGTTCGCCGCGCATCAGCCCGATCACAACCCCCGCGATAAGCAGCTCGACCGCCACGAGCATGATGATGAGCCCGCTTCGTGAATACGGCATGTTTAGAGTTTCGGTCCCCAGCCGGCGAAGGTCGCACGAAGTCCGGGCGCGGAGATATGCTCCTGCGGGAACGGCATTCGGTTAAAGGGACCTCGGCTATTTAGGATGACCATCATGGCTACTCGCGCCTCCGGTTTGGTGTGCTGTCCCAGATACGCTGCAGCGGCCCCCGTGTTTCAGCGAAACACCGCACCTCTCTGCCCCGTACACGGGACGTGGCTGCAGCGCTCTTGGAGGCACCGTTCATCGATACGGTAGCGCGACCCGACGACACCGAGTTGGTTGCCGCCACGCTGGCGGGCAACTCCGAGGCGTTCGGAACGCTCGTCGAGCGCTACGACCGGGCGGTCTACCATTTGGCCTACCGGACGATGCACGATCCCGAAGAGGCGCGCGACGTGACGCAGGAAGCCTTCTTTAAAGCCTACCGCAGTCTGCGGACCTTCAAGGCGGGCGCCAAGTTCTCGACCTGGATCTTTTCGATCGCCTATCACGCCTGCTGCGACCGTTTGGCCCGCCGCAAGCGTTACTCGAACGAAGCGCTTCCGGAACGGGCCGATAGCGGCCCCACGCCGGAACAGAGCGCCATAGCAAGCGACGAAGCGCGCCGGCTGCGATCGGCAATCGCGGCGCTCCCGGAGAAGTACCGGACGGTCATCACGCTCTATCACTTGCAGGGGAAACAATACGATGAGATTGCAGAAGTGTTAGGATTACCGATGGGCACGGTAAAGACGCACCTGTTCCGGGCAAAAGAACAGCTGCGGCGCATTCTCAACGAAAGCGCGATGGAGGTACCGGAATGAACTACCACAGCGACGACGAGCTCGACCGAGCCCTGTTTGCGATGCCGCTCGAGGAGCCGCCCGCGGGCCTGCGCGCTTCGATTTTGGCAAGTACCGTGTATCGCCCATCGCTCCCGGCCACCCCGTTCAAACTTTGGGAAGCGTGGACGCTCGGCGCCATTATCGCCGTGATGGTCTGGGCCGGCTTCCTGGTCGCCGGAGGCGCGGCCAATACGATCATCGCGTCGTTCACATCGCTCAGCGCGAGCGCCTTCGATGCGATCACCCAACCGGCGACGCTGCTGTGGATCGCGGTCGGCGGCGCCGCCTCGTTCTGGATTTCTCAGGCAACCTTCATCTCATTGCCTGTACCGCAGCGCCGTACTAGCCGATAATCGGGGGTATGGAGAAAACCGCGCAGCAATTTCGAATTCTCGTCATCGAAGACGACGCCGCGATCAATCGCGTTTTACAACTCGAACTCGAACACGAAGGCTACACGGTCGAAACCGCGCGCGACGGACTCGCCGGGCTCGAACGCGCGCTTAAAGAACCCGATTTGATCGTCCTCGATCTGATGCTGCCCAAGATGGACGGCATGGAAGTCTGCAAGCGCGTCCGCGCTAAAAGCCGCGTGCCGATCATCATGCTCACCGCCAAGGATCGCGTCCCCGAGCGCGTCGCGGGGCTCGATATGGGCGCCGACGACTACCTCACCAAACCGTTCTCCACCGAAGAACTGCTGGCGCGCATTCGCGCGCGGCTTCGCGAGCGCAACCCGGCTAGCAACGTGATCGACTATCGCGATCTGGTGATGGATCGCGATCGCCACGAGGTCACCCGCGCCGGCCAAGCCGTCAACCTGACCGCAAAGGAATACGCGCTGCTCGAATATCTCTTGCTGCATCGCAACAAAGTCCACTCGCGCGACGAACTCTTCAACGGCGTCTGGGGCAGCGACTTCTTAGGCGACTCCAACCTCATCGACGTCTACATCCGCTACCTGCGCGGCAAAATCGACGACGGCTTCGACCAAAAACTGATCAGCACCGTACGCGGCGTCGGCTACACCATAAAAGACTAGCCTTGTCATCTACGACAAACTCCATCCTTCGACAGGCTCCGTCCTTCGACAGGCTCAGGATGACAAACGGGGGAGCGATGGCGCGCGTTGCTGCCCTGTCATCCTGAGCTCGTCGAAGGACGAGTTGGCGATGCGTGAGCTCGATGTGAGGGTTTAGGGTGCGGTCTTTGCGTTGGCGGATTGCGTCGTGGTATGCGGCGCTGCTTATTGCGGTCATTATCGTGGTCGGTTTCGTCATCGCATTTCGGTTTCAAGCGATTCTGCTCGAACAGGCCACGCGCGAGGTCAACCGCACGATGCAGGAGATCGAGATTGCGACGCTGCCTTCGCCCAACGCGTTCGTGCTTCAAGATACGTCGGTTCCGCTCTCGGCGATTCTCGCAAGTCAGAATCTCGAACGATGGTCGTCGCCGAGCAGCTTCATTCAAGTCGACAACGCGCACGGCTATCAACTGGCGAAGAGTTCGAATATGGGCTCGATGCGTTTTGCGCCGGCCACGGGGCTAACTCCAAGACACTCCAAGAGCTTCGCGCAGGAGCTCACGCAGCGCGGCCCGTTCTTGGTGGAAAGCGAACTCTTCGTCGCCGGGCCAACGCGGCTGGTCGTACACGTCGGCGAGCCGCTCGATCAATTGCGCCGCGCCTTCATGCAGACGCGTCAGGGCCTCACCATCATCATCGCGATCGCCGTGCTCGCCGTCATCGCACTCTCGGCGATCTTGGCGTCGCAGGCGGTGAATCCGATCAACGAGCTGGCCCGCGCGATGCGGGAGATCGGTTCCGACCGGCTCAATCGCCGCGTGAAATGGAAGAATCGGCAAGACGAGATCGGACGCCTCGCGGAAACGTTCGACGAACTGCTCGCGCGTCTCGAAGAGGCGTTCGCGCGAGAGCGGCAGTTTATATCCGATGCATCCCACGAATTGAAGACGCCGCTGACCTCGATCAATGCGAATGCCCAGATGCTCGTGCGCTGGGGCGATCGCGACGAAGAGATTCGGCGCGAGAGTTTGGAGACGATCGTCGACGAGAGCGCCTCGCTCGCGAGCATGGTGAGCGGTATGCTCACGCTTGCCAAAGCCGATTCGGGCGACGCGATCGCGCGCGAGCCGATGTCGCTGGCCGCAGTGGCGAGCGACGCGATTGCCGGCACGTCGCAGCGTGCGACGGAGAAAGGGTTGACGCTGCATCTGGAAAGCGGCGCGAGCCGCCCCATCGTGCTCGGCGACGCCAGCTTGCTGCGCCAGCTGATCAGCAATCTGATCGACAACGCGATCAAATTTACCGATGCCGGCGGCGTGACGGTGCGCGTCACGGCGACCGAACGCGAGGGGATCGTTGAAGTCAGCGATACCGGGCCCGGCATCGCAAGCGACGAACTGCCGTTCGTTTTCGACCGCTTCTATCGCGCCGATAAATCCCGCAACCGCGCCGTGCCCGGAACGGGGCTCGGCCTGGCCATCGTGCGGTCGATCGCGCGGGTCCACGGCGGCCGGGTGGAGGCCGAGCAGGCGCCGGGCGGCGGAGCGCTCCTGCGAGCCCGTTTCCCGCGGCTCGACGACCGCGAATCGTAATTTATCCTGATTCTCATGCCGATTCGCGAGCGCTTTACGTACAATAAGAACGTGCACGAACGGGCTCCCTCGCGAGGCGTCACGGCAGTCGCCGTCGTCCTTGCATTGCTATTGGGTCTTCTTGCGCCGCGTACGAACGCGAGCGCGCAGACGGCCGCGCCCGCACCGCAGACCGTCGATGCCGGTAGTTCGCCGGTTCTCAAGGTGCAGGTACGCGCCGGAACCGTCACCATCAAAACCTGGGATCGAAGCGAGATCGGCATTAGCGCGCCCGCCGGCGTCGAGGTCAAAGAGTACGGCGCCCCCGCCGTCGCCCGGCAACTGAATACGCCGATCGTCTTTCTCGCGCGAACGATCAATAGTCCCAACGGCCCGGTGGCCTTGCCCGCCAACGAATTCCCGCTGACCTCCGTCCCCACGAACGATCACCAAGGCGTCGCAATCCGGTCCACCTCGACCGATCCGGTCGACGTGCAGATTTCAGTACCGGCATCGACGGCGCTCATCGTTGCGCGCGTCGGCCGCGGAAGAATCTCGCTGCAGAACTATCGCACGGGCACCTTCGTGCTCGGCGTCTTCGGCGGCGCGATCCTCATGCAAAACGTCGCCGGAAACGGGTACGCCGAAGCGGTGCGCGGTCCGATCTTTGCGGTGGACTCGTCGTTCGATCAATTGCACGCCCGCACCGCGATGGGGAACATCTTCTTCGAGCGTTGCCACACCAAGCAGATTCAAGTCTCGTCGATTGCGGGCACGATCGTTTACGACAACGGCACGTTCGAGCCGGGACTCGCGCATTTTGAATCGCTGTACGGAAACGTCGCGCTCGGCGTCGGTTCGGGCAACGCGCAGATCGGCGCCCACAGTTCGAGCGGGCGCATCTTCTCGAGCTTCAATCGCAAAGCGAACTTCTCGGGCGGCGGCAACGACCAGCAGGCGACGCTCGGCTCGAACGGACCGGTCGTAACCGCGAGCGCCGGAACCGGCGCCGTCTACCTCTACGACGGCGCCTTCGCGCAGCATCGCAACCGCGTCGGCACGCAATGGCATTCGATGGATCAACTCATGTCCCGCCGCGCCGCGCTGCTGCACGGCCCCCACCCCCGTTTCCCCAACTTCGCCCACCCACACCGCCGCCCGTAACCTTTTTTTGTTGTCATGCTGAGCTTGTCGAAGCATGAGCTTGTTGGGTGCATGAGTTTGTTCGGTGCGTCGTCCTTCGACAAGCTCAGGATGACAAAAAATGCTTGCTGCGCCGCTCTCTCCTCTTGTTTTTTTTGTCATGCATGAGCTTGTCGAAGCATGAGCGGGTTCGGTGCGTCGTCCTTCGACAAGCTCAGGATGACAACAAATGCTTGCTGCGCCGCTCTCTCCTCTTGTTTTTTTGTCATGCTGAGCTTGTCGAAGCATGAGTTTGTTCGGTGCATGAGCTTGTTCGGTGCGTTGTCCTTCGACAAGCTCAGGATGACAAAAAATGTTTGCTGCGCCGCTCTCTGCTCTTTTTTGTTATGGGGGCTAGAGTAGGAATTTTCGGAGGAGGGCTATGTCGAGTTTGAAGGTGTGTTGGGGGAGGACGGCTTCTTGGTGGTAGTCGCAGCGTTCGAAGAAGCGTTGGGCGGGGCTTGCGTGCGGAACGGCGACGAACATTTTGTGGCAGTTGTAGTACTTCGCTAGGTCGGCGGCCTGCGAGAGCAGGTCGCGGCCGATGCCGCGGAGCCGAAACTCGGGCAGTACGACGATCGTCTCGACCTGTGCGAGCGATGCGGCGACGCGAATCTGCACGCCGCCTGCGATCGTCTCGCCGTCGCGCGCGGCTAGCTGGTAGCGTTCCTCGTGCCAGACCACGCTAAAGTTGTAGAACGTGCGCAGCGCTTCGCGTTCGTTCGCGCGAAAGAACGGCTCGAGTGCGTCGGGGCGCACGCGGGCGATCTCAATCGGCATGCGCTGCGATCTCGGTCTCCACGTCGAGCAACAAATTGTCGCGCGCCGCGATCACTCGTAAACCGAGCTCCGTTTCAAGATCTCGCGCGAGCCGCGCCGGGTTCGCTTCGAGCATCTTGGTTCCGAAGTGCTGCAGCACGGCCACCTTCGGCCGCACGCCGGCGATAATCTCGCGCGCTTGATCGAAGGTGAGGTGATCCACGTTCATGCTGTCGCGAAAACGCAGCACGTTGAGAATCAGCACGTCGGGCGCGTGCTCGCGATAGTCGGCGATCAGACCGTCAAAAAAACGCCCGCAGGGCAGATACGAGACCGTGCGGCCCTCGTGGCGAAAGTGCAGGCCGTACGTCTGGACGGCGTGCACGTGCGCGATCGAGGTGCGAATCTCGACGTCGTTGATGCGGTAGGGGCCGCCGCGCTCGCGCAGCGTCTCCACGCGTTCTACGAATCGCTGCGCGTACGGAAAGACGACCGGTTCGCCGGAAAGCGCATCTTCGGGCGCGAGCAGAACGCCGCGCTTGACGAAGCCGCCGGAGGTCATGGCTTCGATCATGATGTTGACGTCGTTGGAATGATCGAGATGCTTGTGCGAGAGCGCGACGGCATCCAGTTCGCGCGGATTGCAGGCCGGCACGTGCGAGAGGGCGCGCACCAGGGCGCCGGGGCCGGGATCGACGTGGATCTGCGTCGCGCCGAAGGTCATCCACATCCCGCCGGATGCGCGAATCTGGCGCGCGACAACGAAGCGCGCGCCGCCCGTGCCGAGAAAAAGAATCGAGTTCACGTCGCCCGCGAGATTGCACGAAGCGCGCCGCGCGCCCTGCGGCTCGCCTACGCGAGCGCTGCGATGCCCGGAAAGTGCCCCTGGAGGATCGGCGCCGACGGGCGGCCGAGCCAGCGTTCGAGTACGGTTGCATAGACTTGGCGGAAGTCGGTTGTGAAGCGCAGATTCCCGTCGCTCGTGTTGGTAAGATCCGGATAGCTGCCGTACATTCCGCCCTTAACGCCGCCGCCGATCAGAAAGAGCGGCGAAGCCTCGCCGTGATCGGTTCCGGCGCTGGCATTTTCGCCCAGACGGCGGCCGAATTCGGAGAACGTCATCGTGAGCACGCGTTTGTCGTTGCCGTGAGCCGCGAGATCGTCGTAAAACGCCTTCATCGCATCCGAGAGTTCGCCGAGCAACCGGTCCTGCGTGGCTTTTTGATTGATGTGCGTGTCGAACGATCCATGCTGCAGATAGAGCACGCGCGTGCCGGTTTTGCTGCCCACGATCTGCGCGGCGAGCGCGAGGCTGCGGCCGAGCGGTGTCGCCGGATACGATGCGGTCGTCGTGTAGCCGCCGATGAGCTTGGGCAACTCTTGCGAGCCCTTCTGCGCGTGATCTTCGATCTCGGCGACGTGCGCGAGATACGGGGAAGAAAACGGCTGCCGGTCGTCGCTCACGAGTTCGCTATACGTGCGTCGCGATGCGGTGTTGCGATCGCTCACGAGCCCGTAGCCGCGCAACTGTGCGATCGCGGGAACGTCGGTCTTGGCGGCGACCATCACTTCGGGAAGCACCTGCGAGAGCGCGATCCCGTTGAAGAGATTGTTCGCGGGAAGATTCGCGTCGTCGAGATAGCGTCCGAGCCAGCCGGTGTGTTCGTACCGTTCCGGTGCGGCCGTCTGCCAAATCTCGGTCGAGCGGAAGTGCGAGTGATCGGGGTTGGGATACCCAACGCCCTGAACGATCGCGACGAGGCCCTTATCGTACATATCTTTGAACGATTTCATCGTCGGGTTGAGGCCGACGTGACTGTCGATCGAAAGCACTTGGCTCTGTGGGATCCCGATGCGCTGGCGCAATTGGTAGTAGGCCGGATCGCCGTGCGGCACGACGCAGTTCAAGCCGTCGTTGCCGCCCTGCAGATTGACGATTACCAGCACCCGGTCGCTGCCGCCCGGCAGCCCCGGCAGCGGCGCCGCCGCCAGCGCTCGCGCAAACACGCTCTGCGTACCGGCGACCACCGTCAACCCGCTACACGCACCAAGTAAAAATTTCGATCGTTTCATATTGTCATCCTGAGCTTGTCGAAGGACAGTGCTGCTAGCTTAATTGGTACGCGGGCATGGCCATCGTGAGGTAGGCGGCTCCGCGGACGCGTTCGGCGTAATTTTCGCCGGAGAGCATACCGAGCGCCGAGGTGTTGACGCCGTTGAGATAGTCGGCGATCTGCGCGATGCCGCGCGGCGACGAGTCGCCGTGCAGGATCGTACTTACGAGCGCCTGCGCGGCCGGCAGCGCCTTCATCGGAAGGCTCGTGAGCCACGTATCGCCGCTCATCATCGGCGAGTTCACCAAACCGGCGACGAAATTTTCGCGCGCGATCGTGGTTTGGCTCGTAAGCCAGTTCGAGCCGCCCGGCCAACCGGCAACGTTGGGCGGATAGAACAGGATCTGCCCCATTTGGTTGAGCGCCCGCAGCGCGCTCGGATCGATCTGCGTGAGGCCCAGCGCTTTGTAGGTGCCGACGAGATATTCCACCGGACTTTTTACGAGTGCCCGGTACGCGCGCGGCGAGTAAAACACGTTGCTCTGCAGCAAGGCAGACATGACCGGCGCGAGCGAGTAGTCGTGCTTGGCAATCAATCCCGCGACCGCGTCTACCAACTCGGGCTCCGGATTATTGTAGACGAACGCATTGAGCAAGCTGCTCGCGAAAAACTTCGCGCATTGCGGCTGGCTAAAGATCGTGTCGACGATCGCGCGCCCGTCGAAGTTCCCGGTGCGACCCAGAAACGTCTTCGTACCGTTATCGTGCGCGCCCGCTTGAAAAAACGCTTGGCCGCCCATGCGCCGCAGCTTCCAGCCCGTCCAGGCCCGCGCCGACTCGCGCACGTCCGCTTCGGTGTAGTGATCGACCCCCAGCGTGAAGAGTTCCATCAATTCGCGCGCGTAGTTTTCGTTGGGGTGCGACGCGTCGTTCTTGGAGTTATCCAAGTAGATCAGCATCGCGGGATCGATCGACACCTTCCAGGTGAGGTCGCGCAGATTGCCGAGGGCGTTATCGCGGAAGAGTTGGTTCTGCGCGTAGACCATCGCGGGCGAGACGCCCTTTTGAATCGCGGCGGTCGTGAAGTGTCCGTGAAAGTAGAACGCCATCTTCTCCTGCAGCGGTGCCGGCGTGGCGAGCATCCGGTTGAGCCACCAACTCTGCAGGGAGAGAATCGACTGGCGCTCTTTTTTGCGCAACCCTTTGCGAAACTCGCGTTTGGCGGTTTCGTCCGCGGAGCGGAAGCCGCCGCCGCGATAGAAGGAGAGCAGGTCAGAGCTTGGATCGTACGCGTCCTCCGGCGCCGGAAGATTCGCGGTCGAGGGGAAATGGATCGTCGACTCGACGGCGGCGTGCATCGTCTGCCCCGCCAGACGTTCGATCTCCGTGGGCGAACCGCCGAACCCCGCGCGGCGCAAGAGATGGGCCGCCAAGCGCGCGTTCCAGGGACCGGCGTACGGCCGCAGCGCG
>DATBTN010000036.1 GCA_036559195.1 Candidatus Baltobacteraceae bacterium | reverse complement strand
TCTCGCGAACATCAGAATCACGATCCGATAGCCGCCGAGCAAAAAGAATCCGGCCAGGAACACGTTGGACCAGATCCGCCCGAAGCCGCTGGGCGCGTACAACTGCGCGGTCGGCACGCTTGCGCGAATGCCGACGTAGTCATCGAGCGCGCGGCCGCCCGCATACGCGCCGTCGTACAGCACCGACGCCGCAACGCCGATCGCCGCGCCGATGCCGACTTCGATCGCCAATGCGAGAACGAATGCCATCCCGTCGGGCGCGTGCATCTCGCGCACCGCGGGCGTCAGTCCTACGGCGAGCACGAGGGCGAGTCCGGCGCGCGCCGCGTGCGGCACGCTCGGGTGCGAGAACCCCGGCGCGCGCGAAACGAATCCGACGCACCGTCCGAATACCAGTAACTCCGCGGCGCTACCCACGCACGAGCACCGGTATCTGAGCGAGCACGTCGGTAAAGAGTCCGGCGCACAAGTGCATGCCGAAACCCCCGAAAAGCGTAACGGCGATACCTACGGCAAGCAGCTTCGGCAAAAGCGAAAGGGTCTGCTCCTGAATCTGCGTGGCGGCCTGCATCACCGCGACCGCCGTGCCGACCAGGGTCGCGAGCAGCAAGACCGGCACGCACAGCACCGCCGTTACCACCAGCCCCTCGCGCAGCAACCCATCGAACGCATCCATGCGCCGATGCTACCGGGGGCGTGTTACCGGGATGCTACCAAAGCGTGGTGGCGGCGGGACGAAACGAATTCTGCCAGGCGGTCGCGGCCAGCAGCGAACTCACGATCGCGCGCGTTGCCGGCGATCGGTTGAGCGTGTAGAAATGAATACCCGGCGCGCCGCGCGCCAAGAGATCGGCGCACTGCAGCGCCGCGTACGCCACCCCGAGATCCTCAACGGCCTTGGGCTGATCCGCGCGCGCGTCGAGCTCCACCCGCAATTTCGGAGGGATCGTTCCGCCGCCCATCGCCGCCATCCGCGCGATTTGCGCGTAGTTGGTAATCGGCATGATCCCCGGCAAAATCGGCACCGAGATGCCCGCGTCGCGCGCGCGTTGCACGAACGCGAAATATTTATCGTTGTCGAAGAAAAACTGCGTTACCAAGAATTCGGCGCCGGCGCGAACCTTCTCCACCAGATGCGCGAGATCGGTCGCCGCGTCCGGCGCCTCCACGTGCTTCTCGGGGTAACACGCGCCGCCGACGCAAAACCCGTACGTCCGGCGCAGCATCGCGACCAGTTCGCTCGCGTACGCAAACCCGTTCTCGACCGGCACGAACGCCGCGCTCCCGCGCGGCGGATCGCCGCGCAGCGCCATGACGTTCTCGATACCGGCCGCTTCGAGATCGTTAAAGAGCGCTCGCAACTCGGCGCGCGAATTGCCGACGCACGTCACGTGCGCCATGAAGTTCAGCCCGAGCCCGTCGCGGATCTCGCGCGCCAGATCCACCGTCTTGGCCCGCGTCGAGCCGCCGGCCCCATAGGTGACCGAAACGAAGGCCGGCCGAAAAGCGCGCAACGCCTGCAGCGTTTCGAGCAGCTGCGCGTGCGCCTCGTCGCTGCGCGGCGGAAAGAACTCGAAGGAAAAGAACGGCCGTACCGCGGTCAGCGCGTCGCTAATACGCATGAGGTCCCATTATCTAAAGCTGGAGACCACGCCTCCGCAGACGAGCGCCCACCCGTCGACCATCACGAAGAGCAGCAGCTTGGCGGGCAGCGAGATCACCGGTGGACTCAGCATGAACATTCCGAGCCCCATTAAGATCGAAGCCACCGCCAAGTCGATCGCGACGAACGGCAGGTAGAGCGCGAACCCGATCGCAAACGCATCCCGCAACTCCCCAACCACAAACGCCGGAATAATCACGTACATCGGCGCCGACTCACTCCGCTCCGGCTCCCGCCGCGCAACCCGCGAGAACAGCGCAACGTCCGACGAGCGTGTCTGCCGCAGCATAAACGTCCGCAGCGGCGCTACCGCCCGATCCAAAAACTGCGCCTGCGAAATCCGCCCCACCGAATACGGCTGCACCGCCTCGCGCGAAATCCGATTCATCGTCGGCGCCATAATCACGAGCGTCAACACGAGCGCCACGCCGGTCAAAACCGCATTCGGCGGCAGCGCCGCCGCCCCAATCGCCGAGCGCACGAGCGAGAGCACCACCACGATCCGCACGAACGCCGTACACATCACCAGCAAAAACGGCGCCACCGAAAGCACCGTCAATCCCGCCAACACATCCAACGGAAGCGCCCCATGCACGTGCCCCGCAATCCGCAACAGTCCATCCATACAAATGGATTGTCGCGCCCTCACGTTACCACGCCATGACCACGCAATAGCCATTCCGCACAACCGCTATCGGCGGCCCGCGCGGAGGGTGGGACTCCCGGGCAAGGTCTCCGACTTTTTCGACAAATCGACAGGATGTCGATCTTCAAAACTTCGTTAGTCGAAAAAGCGGCGAAGTAGAAAAACGCCAGGATGGCGTTTTTCGAACGTCCTTGCCCGGGAGCCCCACCCTCCGCGCGGGCCGCCGAGAACGCCCCCCTACCCAGTCGGTTTCTGAATCAGCTCCGTAACGCGCACGCCAAAGTTCTCGTCGATGGCAACAACCTCTCCCCGCGCCACGAGCTTGTTGTTAACGAGCAGATCCACGGGCCCACCGGCGAGGCGATCGAGTTCGACGATCGAGCCGGTCGCAAGCTTGAGGATGTCGGCAACCGACATCTTACATTTTCCGAGTTCGGCCGTGACTTGCAAAGGGACGTTCATCAGCAGATCCAAGTTCTGCCGATCGATCCCGTTGTTGTGCTGTTCTGCTGCCATCGTCATCCTCACCGACCCCCAAGACCGTCGCGTACGAGAAGTGCGTACCGGCCGGCGATTGCGCCACACTCACCGCGCGCCACAATCGTTCCACCCACCTTAAGTGTGCCAAGTTCGGCCACCTTTGTGGTCATCGGCACCTCGCCCCCCGGATGTAAGGCGAGCATGGCCGAGCCGGAGATCGTTCCCCGGGCGAACTCCGCGCTGATCTCCACTTCGAGATCGAGCAGATCCGACGGTTGGAGCCGGGCCGAGCCCGTTGGGATAGGGTCGCGCGAGAGTGCGATGCCGATGCGCGCGGCGACCGGCCGTTCGAGCAAGACTTCGAAGTAGGTGGTGTAGCCGCGCAGCTCATCGACCGGCTCGGCTGCGGCGCCGTCGCGCGCGTCGCAGACCGGCGCGAGCGTGCTCGTTAAGGCGCCGATCGCACGGGTGAGGACGCGATCTTCGATCGTCGAGAGATCGCGCGGAGCGTCGGGCGACTCGCCGAACGCGCAGCATGCAAGCGCGAGTGCGTCGTTCGGACGCAGGACGAAGGCGGCGGCGGCGATCGGTCCGCAGACGCGAAAGCAGCGCGCACCGGCGGCGATGGCGGTCCAGGCGCCGGGGCCGGGAAGTCGCGGTTCGAGCAAGCGCACGACAACCGGTCCTTGCAGCAGCGATCCGAGCGTTTCGCGGATGCCGTTTGCGACCACGCATGCCGCCGCTATCGGAAGCGACGAGCGCGGTTCGAATCGCGCCCGGCGAATGCGGCGGCCGCCGGCGCGTTCGCGTTGCGTATCGAACGTGAGAACCATCATTTTAAGAGATCCATCGCCGTCTTTTCGACGCCGGTTTTGGCGTGATCGGCGACGCGCAACGCGTCGAACGCGAGATAGGCCTCCTGCAGTCGCTGCAGACCGAGGTCGATGTCGATGCCGCTGCCCGCGCGCGCGTGCGGCGTCAACGGACCAAAATTATCGTCGCGCGCGCGACCCAGATGCGGTGCGGTTTCGGGCGGCGCGCCGAAACTCGTTCCATCGAACGGCTGCAGCTTGGTACCGGCGGCGAAGCGTGCGAGCGCGATGCGACCCAGACACACGCGCCGAACCTCGCGCGCGCCCGTGCGCGGATCGATCGTCTCGCGCGCATACGTGACGGCCCCGTCGCCGTCGACGCGCGGATCGCTCGCGTAACCGAGCGCGACGTCCACCGGATCGGCGCGCAGCGGAGCGAGGGTGCTTCGAGCGTCGCGATAGCCCATCATCGGGCGGCCTCCCGCGCCGAGCAACGCGCCGTCGCGAAATTGCAGCGTGCCGGCACGATCGTAGCGGAGTTTGCCGGCTTCGCCGACGGTTACGAAGTACGCGTCCGGCGGAGCCGCAACGGCGAGCGGATCGAGCGCGTACGTGCTGCTCGATCCTTTCGCGACGTCGCTCTTTTCCGGCACGGCGCCGGGCGTGAAAGCGCGCGAGAGATCCCGTTCGCGCGCCGAGATATCGGTAAAGGCCTGAGCGATCGGCGGCGATATCAGCATGCGTTCACGCGCGTCCGTGCATCGAGCGTAACGCCGCGTGCGGCGAGTGCGTAACGCGCCTGCGCTAAGGCGGCCGCAACGTGTTCGCGAGCGCCGGCCGCACAGATCGCGACGAGCGCGACGCGAGGACCGGCTTGCCGCAAGAGAATCTGCACGCGTCCGCGGCTACCGGCGAGCGCGAATGTTGCCCGGCGTGCGGGCACCTGCGGACGCACGAAGACGCATTCGATTCTGCGCGCGAGCGGCGAACGCGCCGCGCGCCGATCGCCGGCAATCGGTACCACTCGAGAAACGCCCGGTTCGCCCGCGAACCGACGCGGCGCGGTCGGCGCCGTGCGTGCCGCGCCGTCGCGCGCGTCGGCAAACGATGGGCGCGCGGCTGCCGGGCCCGCGTCCGATGTCGCCGTGCGCGGCGGCGGTTTGGGAGCCGCTTGGTGCTGTGAGTAGAGGGCGGAATACCATGCTTGCGAGAGCGCGCGCCGGTCCACGGCGGCCAGCGGCGTCGTCAAGACGCTGAACTCGAGATGTTCCGAAATCGTCATGCACGCAAGCGTACGCCGCAGTTATGAACGCGGCGTTACGCGTGCGTTACTCGGTTACCGGGCGGTACCGGCCATCGTCGAAGCCGGCTCCGCGCTCGAAATACAGCGCGTTGTTCGCTAGGTCGAAGGTGCTGATGAAATTCTGCATCGTCCCCATGCCGATGTTGCCGGCATCGAACTTATCGGCGAAGGCACCCGAACTCGTCAGCATCATGTTCGCATTCCGATTGAAGAACCGGAACGGTCCCAGATCGAGTTCGTTAACGATCGCACCGACGGCGTTCATCGAACCGCCGATACCGAAGTTCGGAATCTGCGAGTGTCCCGCGTACGAGATTAGGCCGACGTGTTTTCGTAAGAACGGTTGGAAGACGAGCAGCTCGGTCGAGTTTCCGGTGTCAACGACGAAGCGCCCGGTCACGCCATCGATCGTTCCCGAGATCTCGGCGAGTTGGCGATCGACGTCCACATCGAACTTGGCGCCGAGCGCCGGCAGCGAGCCGGGCTTTCCGATCGTCATCGTGAGCCGGTCGGGATCGATGCGCACCTCGGACTCGGCAAAGAACGGGTAGCCGAGAATGCCGTCGATTGGAAAGGCACCGTTGGTCGCGCTGTTGAGATCGAGAACGCTGACGACGCGCACGGGCAGCCGGGCCGAGCCGATGCCGATGCTTCCGAGCGGCGCGATGCCCAGGCCCCCGGTGCGCGTCGCGCCCGAGACTTCGAGCCGGCCGGCCGGCATCAGCACGAGTTCGGCCGCAACGCGCGAATCGATGACCACACCTTGCGCGCCGGTGTCTACCAAGAATTGGTAGTCGTGGCCGTGGATCGTCACTTGCGCGTAATAGTGTCCGGCTCGTCGCGCGAGCGGCACCGTAATCGGACGGTCGGTTTGAATCTGGACGCTGGCCGGTACCGCGAACACCGTCGCCGGGATCGGTTTATCCACGCGCACGTCGGTCGTCGTCTCGGTCACGTCGTATGCGTGATCCCCGTTCGAGTCGACGCGTTTGTAGGCAACGAGCGCGCCGTGAACCGCGCGATAATCGTAGAAGTCGATGGTGGAGGTGCCGTCGTCGTCGGCAAAACTCAGGCGATCGATCATCGACGTGCGCGCGTCGAGAGAGACGGTTTCGGCCTCGCCGCCCGGCGGCTGCACCAAAACCTGCACGACGGCGCGGCCGTCCGGCAGCGCAGCGGGGCCGATCAACGTGGAGTACTGCGGCCGATTTAAGAACTCGCCCGAGTCGATGAAGTCTTCGGTCTTTTGACGCTGCGAGAGCAACCCGCGCAGTTCGCGTACGTCGCCGCTCGAATCGATCGCATACTCGCGATCGCCGACGCGCAGCGTTTGTTCGTCGCGAACGCCGAGCTCTTGCACGAAACGATCGCTCTCTCCGTCGTGCCAGCTGTGGAACGTGCCGTCGAGCGCGTACCCGTTGAGCGTGCCGGTCATCTCGATGGATTGCGGCTCGTGCTGACCGAGTTGCGCTAACGCGCTCTTGCGAGCGTCGAAGACGCCGAGGATGCTGGAGGTCGGCACCGCTGCGGGCGCCGCAGCCACGAGCAGTACGCCGAGCAACGCGCAAAGGAGCGCGCGATTATCGTGCCGGTCCGGCCTTATATTTGTCGTAACTCGAGAGCACGTTTTGAACGTAATTTTGGGTCTCCGCATAGGGTGGAATCCCCGAATACTTCTCGACCGCGCCCGGTCCGGCGTTGTAGGCCGCGACGGCCAGACGCATGTCTCCATGGAAACGATCCAACAACCCCCTAATGTAACGCGTGCCGCCCCAAATATTTTGGGCGGGGTCGTAGGAGTTGCTCACGCCGAGGCCGGCCGCGGTTCCCGGCTCGAGCTGCATGAGCCCCTGCGCGCCGGTTCGCGACGTCGCGTTCGCGTTGAATCCCGACTCGTTGGCGATGATCGCTTTGACCAACGCGGGGTCGACGCCCCACGCCGCCGAGTTGGCCTGTACGAGGCTGTCGATCTGGGCGGGAGGCACCATCGCGGGAGCGTTATAGGCCGCCGGAGCGGCCGGTTGCACGGCCGGGGCGGCCGAATTCCCGGCGAGCGCGGCTTGCACCAAGCCGGCGAAACTGCCCGGTGCCGAGGCATCGAGCAGCGGCACGCCGTCAATCCCGGCTGGCGCGCCGGCAGCGCCCGGAGCCGCGGGAGCGGCCGGAACCGGGGCAGCCGGAAGCGGAGCGCCCGTAATTTGGGCGATGCGGGTCTGGACGGCGGCTAAATCGGTGGTGATATCCATGCGGTACTCAATAGGTTATCGGCAAGTCGGGCCAGCTCCGCACGGGTCGCCGCCACGGGGCTCGGCTCGCCGCCTTGGCACAGAAAGCCCTCGATTGCTTCTTCCATCATCACGGCTCGTGCGGCGAACGGGTCGGCCGGCACCATGCCGAGGGATCGGGCATCGGCGGTCTGCGCGAGAGCGGCGATCGCGCCGCGCACAGCGCGCGCGTGACGCGCGTGCCCGGCGTCGATTACGTCGAGCGCGGTACGGCTGGCGCTGCCCGGAACGTCGATGGCCGGAAAGCGTCCGGCTTGCGCGCGCGCCGCGGCAAGCTCGATGTGACCGTCGAGCAGCGAACGCGCGGCGTCGCTGATGGGATCGCGTTCGTCACCGTCGGAGAGTACCGTGGCGATCAGCGTGATCGATCCGTGCGCCGTCGTACCCGCAATTTCAACGAGTCGGGCCAAGTCGGCGAAGACGCTCGCCGGATATCCGCCGCGGCCCACGCTCTCGCCGGCCGCGACGGCCACCTCGCGCAACGCGTTGCCGAAGCGCGCCAGGCTATCGAGAATCACCAGCACGTGCAGGCCGCGCGCGCGCAGCGCGTGCGCCTGTGCGAGCGCGACGCGCGCCGCATGAACGCGCTCGGCAGCCGAACGATCGCCCGTCGCGCAGACGACCGCGGTTCGCGGCGGCCGAGCGCGCATCCACGCTTCGGCCTCGCGTCCGCGTTCGCCGACGAGTCCGACGACGACGGCATCGGCGCGCGCACCGCGCGCCAGACTCTGCAGAAGCGTCGATTTGCCGGCTCCCGGCGGCCCGAAGAGCCCGACGCGCGCTCCGCGCCCGAGCGTAAGCAATCCGTCGATCGCGCGCACGCCGGTCCAGAACGGCTGCACGATCGCGCGACGATTCGCCGGCGCGATGCTCTCGCAGGTTGCGCGAAACGCCGAACAATCGTCGATCGTGCGATCGAGCGCCGCGAGTCCCGGCGGCGGCACGATCGCCGACGGATCGATCGAGACGACGTCGCCGACGGTAACGCCGTCCAGCGATCCGTGCGGCGCGATCGTCGCGCGATCCCGATGCAGCGCGGTAACCGTTCCGCGGACTATGCCGTGCGTGCCGGTAATTTCAACCCGTTCGCCGATGCGGGAAATCGGTAGGCGCGCCGCGAGCACGCCGCCCGAAGCCGCCATGACGATGCCGCGTGCGATCATCGTAGCGCGCGTTCCACGACGCCGGCGAGGCGCACGCCCAGCGACGCATCGATCGAGCCGTTGCGAACCTCGAGCCGCACGTCGCCGCGCCGCAGCGTTCGATCCGCGACGAGCGCGACGTCGTGCGTGAGGACGGACAAAACGTCGTCGGGGTGCAGGCACACGCGGATCGGCTCTTCGGCGAAGAACTCGCGGCTCACGCGATCGACGATGCGCTCGATCTCGACCGGCGCCAGCCGAAGTTCGCGAGCGACCACATCGGTTGCAATCTCGCACACGAGTCGCTCCACGGCTCGGTCGAGCGCTTCGCGAACGTGTGCGTGGAACAGGCGAATCTCACGCGCCGCCTCTTCGAGTTCCGGCGGCTCCGGTTGTACGCGGTCGGGCGGCTGCACCTCCACGGCGGGCTCGGCTTTATCTGGTTGGTTCGCGACGTCCGCGGTTTGCGGACGCAGCAATGACGCAAGCGTTTGAAACTCAGGCATCGGCGACCAGTCCTTCGGCATCGGCGAGCAGCGGTGTGTGGTGCCGCTGCATGCGCCGCACGATCGCACTGCGTTCGTGTTCGGGATACATATCGAGAACGGCGGCCGCGGTCGCGGCCGGCAGCGCGCTGATGATCGCGGCCGCGGCATGCGGCGGTTCGCCCTGCAGCGCGCCGCGCACCCGCGCCGGCGCCGCCCCGGAGACGGCCGCCGCGGTGCGCGCGATGTTCGCGCGTTCGGCCAGGCTCCGCAGCAGATCGCCGGCCGGGTTCAGGCACCACCGCAACGCGATCAGCCCGCCGGTCACGAGCGCGAGCGCCGGAAGCAGCGGAACGAGCGCGCCGTATGCGAGCCACCAGCCATCTTTTTTTGCGATCGGCGCGCGTGCGAAATCCATCGCCTGCACGCTGATCGCATCCCCTCGGCGCGGGTCGAGCCCGGCACTCGCCTGCGCGAGCGCGCGCACTTTGTAGAGATCGATGCCGCGCGCGGCGTCGACGAAGATCGCAACGGAAATGCGCGCGACGCGCCCCGGCTGCGACGAGATCGTCGTTTCGCGCGTCTCGCTTCCGCGTTCGATCTGCGCTTGCGTACGATCGTAGTTCTTCCCCGAGCCGTTGTAGCGCTCGTCGTCGGTCGTCGACGAAATCGGCATTGCCGCGATCGGAACGCGGCGAACCTCGCGGCTTTGCGCGGAACGCTCGTCGTACTCGAAGCGAACGCGCACGATCGAGGCGCTCGCACCGAACGCTGCGTCGAGTGCGCTTTGGAGCGATCGTTGGAGTTCGCCGGCATCGCCGCCGCCCGCGCCCGTTCCGAGCGCAACCCCGCGATCGTCCACGAGCGTAACGTGCGCGGCATCGAGTCCCGGCACGCTCGCGGCGACGAACGCGCGAATCCCGGCCACCGCATCGCGGTTGAGTTGCGCCCCGGGGCGCAGCTGCACTCGCACGCTCGCGCTTGCGTCGTGCGAGGGCTCGTCGGCAAAATATCCGGGCTTCGCGGGAGCCACGATCACGCGAGCATCGTCGATGCCATCGATACCGCGTAGACCGAGTTGAATGTCGCCCGCTAGCCCGGCGCGCGTCTGCGCGTCGATCACGGCCTGCGGCGTCAACGCGCCCACCTTCGCCAGCAGATCCCCCGAGCTTTCCACGTGCGCGTGCGGCACGCCGGCAAGCGAGAGTCGCAAAAGCAGCTCGTTGCGCTGCTTCGCGTTCACGACGACGTTGTCGGCCGTCGGCGTAAAGCTCACATTCCAGCCCGCCAAGCGTTCCTGAACCTCCGCGAGCTGCTCGGCCTGTAGCGGGCTCGCGAAGAGCGCGGTCTGCATTGGGTGCGCGAACGCGCTCGAGAGCAGCAGCACGACGATCGCCGCGCCGGCGAGCGCGAGTATCGAGGTACGCGTTGGTTTGGCGAGCGCGTGCCATCGCGCGAGCGCTCCAGCGAGGGTCATCGTCTACACCTGCATGCCGAGCACGGTGGTAAGAGCCGCAGCGGTCCGTTGCGCGGCGGCGGTTGCAATCGAAAGCGCGACGTCGGCGCGCGCGCGTTCGTAGGCCGCGTCTTGCAGATCGCCGCGCCCGGCAGCCAGCGCATCCTCGCTGCGCTCCGCACGATCCAACACGCCGCCGAGATCGTCGAGCAGCTTTCCAAACGCCCCTGCGTCGCCGCGGTCCGCGCTCTTCTGCATCGCCGGCGCGTCGGGTACGAACGGTTCGACGATCATAGCCGCCCCATGTCGATCGTCCGCTCGGCGAGGCGCTTCCCGACGTCGAAGATCGACGCATTGGCCTCGTACGCGCGCGACGCGTTCATAACGGCGATCATCTCGGTCAGGACATCGACGCTGCTGCCGCGCTGCAGATGTGCGCCCGAGTAGGCGATCTGCGGCGTACCGCTTTCGCTCTCGCGCTCCTCGAATTGCGGAACGAGCCGTTCGTACGAACCCGTCGGCCCCGCCGCCTCCGCCGCCGCCACGTTGCGCGCCTCAACGTCGAGCGCGGCGCGCTGCGCCGCCATACCGCTGGCAGCCGTCTCGAGCAAGCCGATGCTATCCATTGTTTCCTCCCGCGTCTTTGGATTACTATAGGCAAGGTATGCGAACGATATGACGCAAGCGCATCGAAACCATTACCAAATTGCGGCGGTGACCCTACATTGAAACGCACCCCCACTAACGCCCCAGCCTGCCAAGGCGCGAAGCATCGGTGCGTTCGGCGCGTCGTCCTTCGACAGGCTCAGGATGACAAAAAGACGCGGCGGGTCACGCTGACGGGAGCTTGTCGAGGCCCCCTTTGTCATCCTGAGCTTGTCGAAGGACGGGAGCTTGTCGAAGCATGGGCTTCTCCAAGCAGCGGCGCGTTCGGTGCGTCGTCCTTCGACAGGCTCAGGATGACAAGGGGCACACCCGCGCCGCGCTTTTTTTCTTGTTGTCATGCTGAGCTTGTCGAAGCATGAGCTTGTCGAAGCATGAGCTTGTCGAAGCAGCGGCGCGTTCGGTGCGTCGTCCTTTGACTGGTTCAGGATGACAACTCGCGGCTAGGGTTATTTGGTGACGGTTTTTAGTTCTTCAAGTCGCGCGTGGGTGGCGGCTAGGAGGGCTTCGGTGAAGACGGCTCGTTCGGCGACGTCCGCCATTGCGGCGTCGGTTTGCGGGGCGCCGGGTACGGTTTGGGCGCGGGCGGTTGCGGCGGCGGCGGCGGTCAGACGATCGCGGGCGTTGGCGAGCCCCTGCATCAAGGGCGCGGCTATATCGAATACCATCGTGCAACGCTAAAGGCGCGATGTGTACGATGCGTGCCGGAGGTGTTGCCCGGGTATGTCCGAGCGGGTCTAGCGCGGGATGGGCAAGCCGTCGGCGTCGAGCGGAATGCCCGTCATCAATCGCGTGACTTCGTTGTAGTTTTCAATGCCGGCGGCGATGTGGTTGCTCTGCAAATACCGGTCGTAAACGCGCCACGAGAAGCGGGAGAGATCGAGGTTAACGAAGCGCGCGTTGCGCGCGCGCAAAGCCGCGAAGTCTTGCCAGACGAGCGTTGCGAACGTGCGCCGATCGTAGTGTCGCGGCGACGGCAGATAGAGAAACAGCTCGAGCCAGCCCGAGTATCGCGCCACGGCGTTCGGATCGCGCAGGCAGGTGAGCACCGCGGCGTAGTTCGCTTCGTCTTCGCGATTGTAGCCGGCGGCGTGCGTCCATTCGTGCGCGAGCGAGAACGGCCGTTCGAACCAGAGCAGATCCGGTGCGAGCTGCGATTCAAGCGAAAACGGATCGATGAACCCGCTGGTGCCGCTCGCATCCATGAAGGGCGCCGCGAGCGTCGGTTTCGGCGCGCCGACGCGCGGCGTCCAGCCGTCGCCGAGCCGCCGCACCACGGGCACCCAGGCCGCATAGAGCGCCGCGCGATCGGCAGCGGCGCGATGCTGCGCGTGAGCGAGCGGCGCGAGCCGATTCAACTCGGCGATCGCTTTTAGGCGCAGGGCGTCGATCGCCGCCGGCGTTACGGCGGCCGCATCGTACGCGACGCGATCTTGGACCGGCGCTCGTTCGTAGCCCCAGCCCCACCCGGCGTAGAACCAGCACGCGTAGAGCGCGACGAGCGCGAGCGCATCGAGGACGGGGCGCAGGCGCCGCCGGCGAACCGCAACGACGACTCGCCAGAGCGTAACGCCCGCTCCCGCGAGCACGATGAAATCGCCCAAAGCGAACGGCAGATGCAGTGTTATCGCGGAGAGCGCGTGCTGCCAAACCGGATAGTAGCCGTTGCTGAAAGCGCGTTCCACCCACGCGCTCGACGGATGCCACGCAAGCGCGAACGCGCCCGCCGCGATCGTGACCAACTCCAGCCATAACAAAACGGAGCCGCGATAACGCGGCTCCGTTCCATTTTTCGACACCCGGCGGATGATCGACTCGGGAATTAGCGCTTCGAGAACTGGAAGCGTTTGCGGGCGCGCTTGCGGCCGTACTTCTTCGATTCTTTTTCGCGCGGGTCGCGGGTGAGCAGGCCCTGTCGGCGCAGCACTTCGCGCAGCGATTCGTCCATCGCGAGCAGCGCGCGAGCGATGCCGTGACGGATGGCGCCGGCTTGACCGGCGATACCGCCGCCTTCGGCTTTAACGTCGATGTTGAAGCGCGTCAGGCTCTGCGTCGCTTCCAACGGCTGCCGCACGATCTGCTGCAGCGTCGGGCGCGGAAGATACTCTTCAACGGGCTTCTTGTTGACCGTGATGATGCCCTGACCGAGGGTGAGTCTCACTCGCGCGATCGAGCGCTTACGACGGCCGGTACCTTGAAACGATTCGCTCACAAATGGCTCCTACGCGAGGGGTTTGGGTGCTTGGGCGGTGTGTGTATGCGACGAACCTGCGTTGACGATCAGGCGTCCGAGGTGCACGTCACGCATACGGTTGGTGGGAAGCATTCCGCGAACCGCGCGCTCGATGAGGCGCTCCGGATGCTTGTCCCGGACCGAACGCGCCGTCTCGACGCGCAGACCGCCCGGAAAGCCGCTGTGGCGATAGTACACTTTTTGATCCCACTTGTTGCCGCCCAGCTCGACCTTGTCCGCGTTGATGACGATCACGTGATCGCCGTCGTCGATGTGCGGGGTCCAGGTCGGCTTGTGCTTGCCGGAGAGTGCGCGCGCGATCCGCACGGCCAACGTGCCTAAACGCTGTCCGGTAGCATCGACGATATACCAGTCGTGCTGGGTCTCCGCGGTCTTCTGTTGGTAGGTACGCATTCTCTATCGAGTTCCTTTAAGAACGGACGGGTCAACGTGAGAAGTTACCGAAGGCCGGAGCCTTTGGCAACCGAGACAGCATACGGTATGACCCGGCGTCCGTCAAGGATAATCGTCAAAACTCTCGTTGACTTATAGTTGAACAGTCAACTATAATCCACCCATGATCACCCAGAATCTGGCTCTCGCGATCGGCATCTCGCGAGCCGACGCCTGGATCCGCCGCCGTCTCGAAGCCGCCGTCGGCGGCGCGCACGGCATCGGCTACACCGACTTCCTCATCCTCTTCGAAATCTCATCGGTCATCGGCGGCCGCATCCGAGCCGTCGATCTTGCGAAGCGCCTGCTCCTCACCCCCTCCGGCATCACCCGAGCACTCATCCCGCTCGAAAAGCTCGGCCTCATCCACCGAACCAGACACGAACGCGACGCCCGCTCAACCTACATCACCCTCACCGAATCGGGCAAACAACGCCTCGCCGAAACCCTCGAAACCGCCGAACGCACCATCAGCGAAGCCTTCGATTTCGAACAAACCCCCGCCGCCCGCCTAACGGTCTTAGGCTTCTTCGAACGCCTGGGCTACGCCACGCAATCCCAGTAATGGCGGCGTTGGCGGGCGTTGAGGCGACCCTGCCGCGCCGGGCGTCTGAGCGAGGAGCGAAGCCAGGATGGCGAGAGCGACGAGTCAGCGAGCAGCTTTTTCGCACGATGCGAAAAAGCGGGCGTCCCGGCGCGGCAGGGTCGCCTCAACGCCCGCCAACGCCGTCATCGCCCCCACCACCAAACAGCGCGGGCTCAGAAAACGAATCAAACCCATCGCGATAGAGCACGCCGGCAAGGTACAGCCCGTGCGCCGGAGCCGTATGCCCCGCCGCCGCACGCGCCCGAGCCTCGAGCATCGCCGGAATCGCCGACGCATCGCGACGCCCGCGCGCGCAGTCGACGAGCGTACCAACGATGTTGCGAACCATTCGATGCAAGAACCCGTCGGCCGTGATCCGCACGCGAATCAAGTCGCCGCAACGCCGCACGTCGATCGCGTTGACGTTGCGCAGCGTGGGACCGCTCTCCGGGAGCATGCCGCAGAACGAGCGGAAGTCGTGCTCGCCGATCAACGCGCGCGCGCCGGTTGCGAAGCGGTCGAGATCGAGGTCGTGCCATACGTGATACGCATACCGGCCGAGCAAGGCCGATGGCATGCGGCGGTTGAGAATCGCGTAGACGTAGGTGCGCTCCACGGCCGAGAAGCGCGCGGAAAAACGTTCGTCCACGAGGCTCACGTCGCGGACGGTAATGTCGTTGGGAAGGTTCGCATTGAGGGCGAGCGCGAGCCGTTCGAACGGGAACTCGCGCTCGGTTGAAAAGGTCACGACCTGGCCGGTCGCGTGGACGCCGGCGTCGGTGCGGCCCGCCGCGGTGAGTTTAACGTCGTGCGAGAACAGTTTGCTCAAACAACGTTCCAACTCACCGGCGACGCTACGCACGGTCGGCTGATACTGCAGCCCGCAGAAATTCGTTCCGTCGTACTCGACGACGGCGCGAACGACGCTCAGACGGCGACGCGCTGCGGCACGCTGCGCTTCTCGTCGAGGTCGAGCACGTCGGGCCACGTCGTGACGTCGTCACGATCCGGCGCGATTTGATTGCGCAGTTCGGTCATGTAGTTCAACGAATCGCCGGTCGGCGGGGTACTCACGTATTCGCGGTTCCACTTCTCGAGTTCGGCCGGCGACTTCTTGTCGACGTGGTCGTGCACGTAGCTGTTGATGTCGCCGTTCTTTTTGACGATGTCCAAAAACTCTTCGTGGTCGATACCGAGAAACGCGAAGACTTTTTGATCCATCGGGCAGTTGTAATGGTATTCGCCGATGTTTCCGTGCGCGAGCGCGACGGCCTTATCGTAGGTGCGTCCGAGTTGCACGATGCCGTGCCAGGTATCGTGCACGCTGCGGGGATATTCTTTGGTCAGATCCACGGTAAAACAACTCCTTAAATGTTGCGCGGTGGCCGGAAAACCGGTCCGCTTCCAACTTGACCCACCAAAAGTAAGTACGGTTTCAGGGGCCGAGCTTCGCAGTTATCCCCACAAACGGCATAACGAAGCGGTCGTGGTCGGCAAGCTGACGCGGAGCGGCTGGGTAGTGCGCGACATAATTGAAGTAGCGTATCCCGTAGAGCAGCCCATACCGGCCAAGCGGGCGTTCGTGCGTCAGCTTTACGTCGGCGAGCGACGCAACCTCGGGATCGTTGAAGCCGAAGTAGCGCGGCACGCAGCCCTGCGGGCCGCAGACGCTGACCGCCGCGACCGATCGCTGCACGGCATGCATGCGCGGACTCGCCCCGATTTCGAGATCGGTATGACCGGCGCGATTGCTCTGCAGCCGAATGCGCCCCGAGAATCGGAACCCGGCGACGCGCGAACTCATGCGGCGCACGAAGAGCGTGGGAAACGTCGTCGCTTGCGTGATCAGCGTCTCGCCCATACCGATGGCGTATCGATCGCCGCGAAACGCGTAGTGCACCTCCGCCGATGCATACCCGATTCGCGTGGCCTGCGTCGCGCCGCGGCCGTCGTCGTAGCTGATCGGTCCGATGGGCGGCAAGCCCTCCGCGTCGATCGACAAGCGCCCGAGCGGAACGTGCGCTTCGAAGATCGGCAGCGGTACGAGCGGGAGGGTCGTCGCGCCTTGGCCGGTGTTGTAGCTTCCAAGCAAACCGTTGAGCGTTACGCCAATGGAGGGCGGCTCGGTCGCGAATGCCGCCGGGGACGCTAGCGCGCAGAGCAGCGCCAGCGTTCCGAAGAATCGTTCATATCGCGCCATCGCTAGCGCGCTTCGCAATCCACGTGCCTGCATCGGCAATGGCTGCGCGGTTGTATCTCGGCGTCGGCGTTCACGTCTTCGCGGCACTCCGGGCCGCAATACCGTTCGCCGAGATCGACGAAACAGGTACACGGTTCGTGACCGCATTTTAAGCCGTCCACGCCCTACCCGTGCTGCCGCTGCAGCGGAAAGAGAATCACGTCGCGGATGCTCGGATTGTTCGTAAGCAGCATCACGAGGCGGTCGACGCCGATACCGATGCCGGCGGTCGGCGGCATGCCGTATTCCAGCGCGCGCACGAAATCCCAGTCGGGCTCGGGAATCTCGTCGTCGCCCTTCGCGCGATCGCTCATCTGCGCTTCGAATCGCGAGCGCTGGTCGTCGGGATCGTTCAATTCGGTAAACGCGTTGCTTACTTCGAAGTTCGCGCAGAAGAGTTCGTAACGATCGACGAGGTCGGGATCGTCTTTTTTGCGTTTGGCCAGCGGCGAGATGATAACCGGATAGTCCATCACGAAGGTTGGCTCGATCAAATGCGGCTCGAGGACGCGCTCGAAGATTTTATCGAGCGCGTGGCCGTGCGTCGGCGAGGCCGGCAGGCCCAGTTCGGCAAGGATCGCCCGCGCGCCGGCGGGATCGAGCAGCTGCTCGCGCGTGTAGCCGCCGTGCTCTTTTATGCCGTCGAGATACGAGATGCGTTTGAAGGGGCGTTTGAACGAGATCATCTTATCGCCGACCGGGAGTGCGTCGCCCCCGCCGCTCACGAGCGCGACCAAATGCGCGACGAGCGATTCGTTGAACTCGAGCATATCGTGGACGTCCCAGTACGCCGCATACAGCTCGAGCATCGTGAACTCGGGATTGTGCGTGGTGTCGATACCCTCGTTGCGAAAGATTCGGCCGATCTCGTAGACGCGCTCGAGACCGCCGACGATCAGGCGCTTGAGATTGAGTTCGGTCGCGATACGCATCTGCATCTGCGCGTCGAGGGCGTTGGTATGGGTGAGAAATGGCCGCGCCGCCGCGCCGCCCGCTACGTGCAGCAGCGTCGGCGTTTCGACTTCGTAAAAGCCGGCCGCGTCGATAAAGCGCCGCGTCTCCGCGATGATGCGGCTGCGCAGCACGAACGTCTCGCGAACCTCGGGGTTCATGATGAGGTCGACGTAGCGCTGGCGATAGCGTTTCTCTACGTCGGTGAGGCCGTGCCACTTGTCGGGCAGCGGCAGCATCGTCTTGCCGAGCACGGCAAACGAGGTAACGTGCAACGTCAGTTCGCCCATCTTCGAACGGAACATGAAGCCGCGCACGCCGACGATGTCGCCGATATCGAGATCGATCCAATCCGCGAAAAGCTCGTCGCCGATTTCGTCCTTACGCACGTAGATCTGCAGGCGCCCCGTTCGATCGCGCAGATCGGCGAAGATCGTCTTGCCCATGCGCCGCTTCGACATCACGCGTCCGGCGAGCGACCACTCCTGCGCCTGCGCGCGCTCTTCGGGCGCGAGCGGTGCGTAACGCTCGGCGAGCTGCGCTGCGTCGGCATTCGAGTCAAAGCGCGTCTGCGCGAACGGATCGTTCCCGCGCGAACGCATAGCGGCCAGATTCGTCTGTCTGGCCGCTATGAGTTGCGCTTCGGTTTTCCCCGGATCGTGCATAGTAAAAGGCGCTCCGCCCTAGGCTTCGCGTGCGTTTTTTAGCTGGCTTTTTTGGCGGCTTTTTTGGGGGCAGCGAGGCTTTTGATCGCCTCGATCTTGTACTTGACGACGCCGCGTGGCGTGGCCACGTCGACGGTGTCGCCTTTTTTGCGGCCCAAGACGGCGCGTCCCAGCGGCGACTCGTTGCTGATGCGATGGTTCGGTGGATCGGATTCGGCCGACCCGACGATCGAAAACTCGTGACTCGAGCTGTTCTTCACGTCTTTGACCTTTACCGTCGATCCGAGATGCACTTCGTCGGCAGAATAGTCCGACTCATCGATCAGGCGTGCGTTACGAATCATCGACTCGAGCTTGAGAATGCGGCCTTCGATAAACGCCTGCTCCTGCTTGGCGTCTTCGTACTCCGCGTTTTCGCTCAGGTCGCCGAATTCTTTCGCCTGACGGATGCGGTCGTTCACTTCTTTGCGGTGGACGGTCTTCAGATCGTCGAGCTCATGCTCGAGCTTAGCCAAACCCTCTTTGGTAAGGACGATCTCTTTTTCGTTCAAGTACAGACCCTCGAGCGTGTGAGAAAGGCGCCCATGAGGCGGCGCCAGCGCGGTTCATTCGTACCCCCCAGGGAGCTCGCCTGCCGGAGCGAGCCGGCGACCACCCCGCCAGAGGGCGAACGGTATTCCCAGTACTACCCCGCCGGCCGCGTAATACTGCAGAACCCGGTCCTCCAATAGAATGGTGGCAGTCAGGACGAGCGCCAGGGCAACCAAGCCGATAGCCGGGATCACCACGCCGGCGAGCCGGCTCTCACGCTTTCGCAAAAAGGTCCGGATCGCGGCCGCGGCGCTGAGCGCGAAGAGCAGCCCCAGAAAAATTGAGCTCGCATTGAGCACGGTCTGCAACGCATCGGCCGCGGTGGGCGAGAACCCGGTGGCGAGTTCGAACGCCGCTGCCAGAACGGCGACGGCCGCAAGCGAGGCCAGCGGCTCGTCGCGCGCGTCGAGTTTTCCAAGAGCCGGCGGCAGCAGTCCGTCGCGCCCCATCGCGTAGACGGAACGCGAGAGGTAGAGGATCGTCGTCCAAAGCGCCGAGCACGTGGAGACGAGCACGGTCGCGACGATCGCGAAGCGCCACGCACCGCCGCCCAGCAGATCGCCCACGTAGCGCATCGAGTCGTCCTGGTTTTCCGAAAACCCCGCGACGCTGCCGAGATGAAGATAGCCGATCATGCAGAGGCAGAGCACCACGGTGGTCGCGATCAATCCCGTGACGCCGCCGCGACCCGAGGCGCGCGCATCGTCGCGAACCTCTTCGGCGGCCGAGGCGGAGACTTCCCATCCGTCGCTCATCCAGATTCCGAGCGTCATCGCATTGACGAACCCGAAAAACGTGAGCGCGAAGAGCGAGACGTGCGCGCTCTGCGGCGCGTGCGCGATGACGGCGTGATGCGGCGACAGCGCGGCGACGATCGCGCTCGCTGCAAGTACGCTCAATTCGATGGCGAGTGCGATCGCCGTCACCAGCGCCGTCGGGCGTATGCCGACGTAGAGGAGCACGGCACTTCCGAGGATCCAAATCGCTCCGACGCCGGCATCGGCGAGCGGGTTTTGCGCGTAGCGTGGCGCCAGCAAATCGAGCGTGTAGATTCCGGCCGGAACCGCCGTCGCCATCGTTGCAAAAAAGTTCGAAAGCAGCAGCAGCCACGCACCGTACGCGCCGATCCGCCCGCCGAACGCCATGCGAATCCACGAATACGACGAACCGGCATTGGGTGCGACGCGACTTAATTGCGCGAACGCGATCGCGACGCACAGCATGATGGCGCTAACGGCGAGCAGCGCAACCGGCGCGGCCGCACCCGCCGTGGCAACCATCGGCCCCATCGTCGCCGCGAGACTATACGCCGGCCCCATCGAGGCCGACGCCAATACCGAAACATCAAAAAAGCGCAACACACGCGGAAGCCGCCGCACCCCCCGAACTATCGCTACCCCGCCCACCTCATCCTCCGTTTTTTGTCATGCTGAGCTTGTCGAAGCATCGGTGCGTTCGGTGCGTCGTCCTTCGACAGGCTCAGGATGACAAGCAGCTCTCGCGCCGCCCTTTTTGTCATACTGAGCTTGTCGAAGCATGAGCCGCTCGAAGCATCGGTGCGTTCGGTGCGTCGTCCTTCGACAGGCTCAGGATGACAAGCCGACTCCCGCGCCGCCCTTTTTTTGTCATGCTGAGCCTGTCGAAGCATGAGCTTGTCGAAGCATGAGCCTGTCGAAGCATGAGCGGTTTGAAGCATCGGTGCGTTCGGTGCGTCGTCCTTCGACAGGCTCAGGATGACAAGCGGCGGGCTTTTTTTTTGTCATGCTGAGCTTGTCGAAGCATGGGCTTGTCGAAGCATGAGCCGCTTGAAGCATTGGTGCGTTCGGTGCGTCGTCCTTCGACAGGCTCAGGATGACAAGCAGACTCCCGCGCCGCCCTTTTTTTTTGTCATGCTGAGCTTGTCGAAGCATGAGCGGGCTCGAAGCATGAGCGGGCTTGAAGCATCGGTGCGTTCGGTGCGTTGTCCTTCGACAGGCTCAGGATGACAAGCGGACTCCGCGCCTGTCATGCTGGAAGAAGCGGGCTCCCCTTGCTAGGAGAGGGTGATGACTCGGGGTTTTAGGTGGAGTTCGTGCAGGACGCGTTCGTAGTCGGCGGGGGTTACGTCGGTCCAGGTTTTGTTGAGGAGGGCGAGGAGCGCGGCTTCGACGACGTTGGTTCCGAAGGAGCGGCCTTGGAAATCCGGCGTCGTCGTGATTAATTGCGCGACTCCGCGTTTGCGCAGTTCGTTGACGTCGTTTTCGGTCACGGTGTTCGTGAGGACGATCTTGCCGCCGAGATCGTCGGGCATGAATTGGCGCATGAAGTGGAAGTCGCCGGCGATGATCTCCGCGTCGTGATAGTACTGCGGATATTTCGGCTCGGGGGGCTTCTCTTGTTTCTTGCCGGTCGGATAGAAGAATTGAAACGGCAGCTTGCACGCGTCGGGCAGATACTTCTCGGCCATTTCCTCGAATTCGGCGAGGCTGCGGACCGGCATGTCTTTGTCGAGGGCGAAGATGAAGTCGCCGAAGAGCACGTCGGCGCCGGCATCGACCAAGGCTTGCGCCATGCCGAAGCGATCGAGCGCGCTGACCATCAGTACGCGCCGGCCTTTGAGATCGATGTGCAGATCGTCTTGCATGAAACGGATCGCTTCGCGTTCGAGCGTGTTTTTGAGGCCGCTCCCGTCGACGACCGGCGTGATCTTCGCCGCCTCGAGCAAGCGGAGGCCGTCGCGCAGCGCGAAGCGGTGCTTGCCGGCGTAGAGATACACGTCGATGCCGCCTAGGCCGATCGCGTCGACCTTGCCGTCGAGTTCTTTGACCTTGGCAATCGCCACGTCGAGTTTTCCGTCGGTGCCGACGCGCGAGATCTCGAACCGTTCGCCGAGCAAATCCGCGGTGGCGTGATGATCGCGCGTGCTGCTGCCGAGCGAGACCGAGACGATGGTTTTCACGCGACCGCCGAATTTCTGCGCGCTTGCGCCGCGCGGCGAGTGGCTTCGATCTTCTCCGGTGTGATGGCCGTATCGAACGCGCGCATGTCGGCTAGCGTAAAGCCGTTTTTGGCGGCCAAACCCTCGATCTCGACGACCTTCGCGATATCGATGCCGCGCCCGAGCGTGTACGATTCGCGCCGATTCTCGAGCGCCAGGATCATCGTCTCGCTCATGCACGCGAGCGCCGTGCGCGGCGGGAGATTGAGATCGAAGGGCGTGCCGGGTTCGCGCACGCGATCGAAGATGGGATCGCCGGGAACCATCATATTGCCGCCCTCGGTCACGAGCACGTCGGGCCGTTCCTGCGCGACGCGGCGGCTCACGTCGTGCGGGAGCGAAAGCTCGCAGACCACGGCGCCCGTCTGCAGATCTTCCGGTTGGATGATCTCCTGCGTCGAACTGGTCGCGGTCAGAATCAATTGCGCCTGACGCACGGCGGCGCCGACGTCGGTCGTGTACGACGACGTGCAGGGCAGCTCGTCTTTAACCGAATCGTGAAATTTTGCCAGGCGCGTATTGTTGCGCGCGACCAGGATGAGATGCGCAACTTTCGGTGCGATCAACTTGGCGCAGGCCGCACCGATCGAACCGGTCGCGCCGATCACGACGGCCGTCGATTGCGACGGATCGATGCCCATCTCTGCGGCGCCGCGGAAAAAACTTTGAATCCCGGCGGCGATCGTCAACGAGTTGCCGGTCGTTACCGGAATCGGCGAGCGCTCCGCGATCGTTATGCCACCGTCGCCTACGACGCCGGTGAACGCACCCAGCCCCGCCACCTCGGCTCCGAGTTCCACGCCGATCTCGATCGCGCGCAGGATGCGCTCGTACACCTTCTCACGCGGGAGTTCGAGCATCTGTTCGGGCAGCAGCGCGGCGCTGACGAACCAGCCTTCGGTCTCGCGGCCGTCGGGCGCGCGCACGCCGGTCACGTGTACCGCCGCCCACGACGGCATCCATTCCATAATCTTGCGAACGATCGCCTCGCCTTTGCCCTTCGCTCCCGGTTCGTAGCGAACCACATCCTCAAGCGAAAGCGGATGCACGACGAAGCAAAATTTGGCGGTCGGCGCGGCAGTCACGCTTTTTCGGCCTCGCTCTTTAATGCGGCCAGCATCATCGCGCTGTTCTCCTGAACCTTCTTATGCAGCGTCGGGCCGATCAATTCGGCGAGCGTCGGAACGCCGAAATCGTATTCGACCCCGAGCACCACGTGCGTCCGGCCGTCGTTTTCGGTAAACGTCCACGCGCCTTCGAACGTATCGAGGTCGCCTTCGAGCAGCTTGTAGTCGATGCGCAGCGCGCCGTCGTCGAAGCGATCCTCTTCGGTCCACTCGATGGGCGCCTCTTCGACCAGCGTCTTCCAACGGGTGATGATGTGGTCGGCGTGCCGTTCGAGCACCGTCACCGTCTCGACGTCGGGCATGAACTGCGGAAAACGCTCCTGCTCTTTGGCAAGCTCGTACACCGTGCGCGCGGGGGCGGCAATCACGATTGTCGTTTCAACATACGGCATTAACCCGAAGCGCCCTCACCGCTCGGCTCGTCGGGAGGCTCGCCCTTCGAGGGGCTCGGGATGACGGAATACTTCGGGGTCATTACAACTGCCCGAGCTTCTCGTAGGCGGTCGCCAGCCCTGCTTCGAGCGCGCGCAGCGCTACTTCAACCTCGGCTTGCGTAACGACGAGCGGCGGTTCGAGTCGAATGACGCGCTGCATGTTGAGCGTCCACGCCGCCGTTACGCCGGCCTTGAGCATCTCGGGAATGATCCAGCCGCCGTAGCCTTCGTTCGTGAGTTCGACGCCGACGAGTAACCCGAGGCCGCGAACGTCGCGCACCACGCCAGGATAGTTGTGCGCCAAGCCGCGGACGCCGGCGAGCAGTTGTTCGCCGCGCACGCGCGCGTTCTCGATCAGCCCATCTTCTTCTAACACGTGCATCGCGGCGAGCGCGGCAGCGCACGCGAGTTCGTTGCCGCCGAACGTCGAGGTGTGCATGAGCGGCGCCTTCGCGTAGGCCGCGTTCCACACGGTCGGCCGCACGATAAACGCTCCGACCGGCACGATTCCGCCCGAGAGCCCCTTCGCCAGCGCCATGATGTCGGGCACCACGCCATCGCGATCGCAGCCGAACGCCAAGCCGCAGCGGCCGAGCCCGGTCTGCACCTCGTCGGCGATCAAGAGCGCGCCCGCGCGATCGCAGGCCTCTCGAGCCGCCCGCAAATAGCCGGCGGCTGGAATATTGACGCCGCCTTCGCCCTGCACGGGTTCGACGATGAAGGCCGCCGCGTCGCGCAGCGCCTCCTCTAAACACGCTGCGTCGCCGAAGGCAACGTGCGTCATATCGGGCACGAGCGGGCGATACTCGGTCTTGAAATACTCGCGGCCGCTCGCCGAGAGCGCGCCCATCGTTTTGCCGTGATAGCCGTTCTCGGTTCCCACGATCTTGGAACGCTTCGTCGCGGCGCGCGCGAGCTTGATGGCGCCTTCAACGGCCTCGGTTCCGCTATTGGCCCAAAACGAAATCTGCAGATCGCCCGGCGTCATCTCGGCGAGTTTGCGCGACGCGCGGCCGAGCATGACGTTGAACATCGTTTTTCCCGAGAGCGACATCAGCTCGAGCTGCGCTTGCACCGCCGCGATCACTTTGGGATGGCTGTGCCCGAGCGTAAAGACGCCGTACCCGCCGGCGAAATCGAGATACGCCTTGCCGTTCTGATCCCAAATGGTGCAGCCTCGCGCGCGCACTTCCACGGGACTTCCCGAAAGTTTCATCACGCGTGCCAGCGGCGGATTCACGAACTGCCGGTAATTCTCGTAGGTCTCCGCATAGAGCTCTTGCGCTTGCGACTTGTCGTTCGCAAGGGCGGTCACGCCGCCACCGCTCGCTCGAGATCGGCGATCGTTTCTTCTACCACCGCGATAACCTCCTCCGCGCGATCGAGATGCATGATGCGCTCGCGCAGAATCGCCGCGTTCGCAATGCCCTTGAAATAGAGTGCCAAATGTTTGCGCATCTGCGGAACGGCACGCGATTCCCCGAGTTCGTCCACCATCGTTCGGTAATGCACGAGCGCGAACCGCAAACGATCGGCGGCACTAGGAACCGGCTGCGCGTCGCGGCCTTCCATGAGGTCGCGAATCTGCGAGATCAGCCATGGATTACCGAGCGTCGCGCGCCCGAGCATGATCGCATCGACTCCCGCGTCGCGCATGCGGCGCATCGCGCCTTCCGCGTCATCGAGATCGCCGTTGCCGATCACCGGAATATCGACCGCGCGTTTGAGGCGCGCGATGTGCTCCCAATCGGCGGTGCCTTTGTAGAATTGCCGCGCGGTACGCGCGTGCAGCGTAACCGCCCGCACGCCCACGTGTTGCGCGCGCTTGGCGACTTCCACGTATACGATCTGGTCTTCGCTCCAGCCCAAGCGCATCTTCATGGTCACCGGGCAATCGACGGCTTCAACCACAGCGCGCATGATGGCCTCGCAGCGATCGATATCGCGCAAACACGCGGAGCCGCCGTTGATCTTCGTCACCTTCGGAGCCGGACAGCCGAAATTGATATCGACGATATCGGCGCCGCATTCGCGCACCACTCGCGCGGCCTGCGCCATCACCGCCGGATCGTCGCCCCAGAGCTGCGTGGAGACCGGCTTCTCCATGCCGTGCTGGTCGATCATCTCCATCGTCCGCTTGGCGCTCGATGCATATCGCAGGGCGTTGGCCGAAACGAACTCGGTCACCGTCAGCCCGAGTCCGAACGGCTTGTAGAGGGCCCGCATGGTGCGATTGGTCACGCCGGACATCGGGGCCAAGATCAGCGGCGGCCAGATTTCGTGCGGTCCAATGACCAGCGGGGGGACGGAGCGCGGCATAGCGACCGTAGTATAACACACGGGCTTAGAGCAGGCGCGTGAGGTCGGCGTTACCTCCGCAGACCAGCACGCCGACGCGTTCGCCCGGCTCCGGCACGTACGCACCGCAGAGCAGCGCCGAGAGCGCCGCCGCTCCGCCGGGCTCGGCCACCACCCGCAGTTCGCTCCAGAGCGCGCGCTGCGCGAGTCCGATCGCGTCGTCGGGCACGAGCACGGAGCGCTCCACGTAGCAGCTCGCCACCTCGAACGCAATCTCGCCCACGCGCTTCGCGCCCAGCGAATCCGAGGCTACGCCCGAGGTCGCTACCTCTACCGGATGCCCGGCCGCCAGCGCCGCGTGGAGCGTCGGGCACGCCGCCGGCTCGACGCCGATCACCCGCACGCGCCCGGCGAACCAGGCCGCAATCCCGGCGATGAATCCGCCGCCGCCGACGCCGGCCAGGACCGTGTCGAGCCCCTCGGCCTGCATCTCGAATTCTCGCCCGGTCGTTCCGGCGCCGGCCACGATGGCCGGGTGATCGAAGGCGTGAATCTCGAGCGCGCCGGTCTGCGCCGCACGCTCGCGGCTGGCATCGAGCGCCTCGTTATAGTTTGCGCCCACCACGTTGACGGTCGCACCGTAGTGGCGCAGCCGCTCCACTTTAATCGCCGGACTCACCGTCGGCACGAAGATCTCCGCGCGCAAGCCGAGGGTCTTGGCAACGTACGCAACCGCGAGTCCGTGATTGCCGCCCGACGCGGCGATCACTCCGGCTTGGCCGGTATCGCTTCCCAAAACGCAATTGAATGCGCCGCGCGTTTTGAACGAACCCGCATGCTGCAGCGATTCGAGCTTGAGCGAAATGCGCGCGCTCGATCCGAACGCATCGGGCTCCAAGCGTACGATCGGCGTTTCGCGTACGTAGGGTGCTATTCGATCCGCTGCATGGGTAATAGCAGAAGGTTCAATCATTTCGCGGTAGACTCTCGTCGGCATTTCAATAACCTACGTCACTCTTTTCGTGAAAGGAACGCAATGTCACCACTGACATTCGCCCATTCGGCATTCGCGCCGCTCGCCATCGGCTTCTTCGGACTCGGAACCGGATACTTCATCTGGGGCGGCCAGGCACTCTTCGGTTACCCGCAAGCGTCGCCCGAGGTCGATCGCACGATCGGGCTCTGGGGCATTTGGATGAACGGGTTCATGCAATTCATCACCGGAGTCTACCTCATGGTCGGCCTCACGTGGTTCGGCGTCTTCACCAATTCCCCACCGCTGTACATGGCAGCACTCGCGTTTACGGCCTACGGCGTGCATTGGTTTGCGCTTTCGCATCGCCGCTTCATCGGCTCGAGTTCGCAACCCGATGCCTGGATGGCGATCGCGTTTTTCCTACTCTCGCTGCTGGGCGCGATGGTCTTCTTCGGAGCCGGCGATGTGCCGGCGGGCATTCTGTTTATCGGGCTTTGCCTGATCTACATCACCGAAGTTCCCACGAGCTTCGGCGTCTTCGAGGGACGCCGGTTGGTCGGACTTTGGCAGTTCCTCACCGGCATTTGGCTGATCTATCTCACCTTCGGCGTCACGCTGAATACCACGATCGGGGCGCATTGGTGGCTCTAGCGCGAGCCAGAACCCGCCAAGCAGGCGGTTGAACCTCCAGTTTATTGGACGGCGTAGCCGGGAATAGGCCTCCGATACGCCGTCCTTTTAGTCGGCAACCATCTCGTCCCTAGGAGCCCAAAAGAGTAGTGGCCGCTAACGAACGCAGCATCAGTGTGGTCTTGACCGGTGACTTAGACATCAGCAGGCGCCAAGAGATCGAGTCGCAGTTGCCCGACGTGAACAGCGCCGATCGCGTCGTCATCGACTGCTCGGCGGCAACCTCGATCGACTCATCGATCCTGACCGTACTGATGCGTTATCGCCGCCGGTTCCAACAAAGCGGAAAAGACCCGCTCGATATGATTGTCATCGCAAGCGCGGGAATACGACGCATGTTCGAAGTCGCGGGCCTTTCAAAGCTCGTAACCGTCATCAGCGCACCGAGCGAACCGGCGCCGTAACGCAGGTGCCCGCGACCGGTCCCATTCTTCGCGCGTGAACCTCGGCAATCTCGAGCGGTACGGCGAAGTGCTAAGCGGCGCGTTTGTCGCTCTAACCGGTTTGGTCTTTTACGCTATAAGTTCGTAGCCTGGCGGCGCAGATGCCGCAGGCCGCTGCGAATTCGCGTCTTGACCGTACCCAGCGGCAATGCCGTCGCCCGCGCGATGTGTTCGTGCGATTGTCCATCCAAAAAACAGGCCACCACGACGTCGCGCTGATCGACGCGCAGCGAGCGCAGCGCTTCGCGAACCGCGCTCGCGCGCAGGGTGGCGAGCGCATCTTGTTCGGTATCGTTCGACGATGCGGAAAGGCGCAGCGACTCCATCGGTAGGGCCGCGAGTTCGTGGCGGCGTTTCCGCAGCACGTCGATCGAGCAATTTTTCGCAAGCGTCGTCAGCCAACTCTCGATATTGCCGCCGCGAAACGACTCGGGGTGCATCCAGGCCTTCAAAAAAATGATCTGCACGACGTCCTCGGCCTCGATCGAACTGCGCAGCACGCGCAGAGCCACGCCAAAGACGAGCGATCGATACGTCGCGTATAACTCGTCGAAAGCACCCAGCTCTACCATACGAGCAATACTGTACCCGGGCACCGTATGATTAACCAATGCTGAGAACGGTCTAAAGCCTGCTTGCTTTACCTGCATACCGCGCGCGCAGGCGTGCAATCCACACGTCCCCGCGCACCGTTTCGTCTTACGTCTTTATGAAAAACCACGCACCACTTTGCCGGGTGACGGTGACCTTGCCGCGCCCCCTAGCCGACAAACTCGCGCACCTGCGCGACACGCATCGCGTCTCGGTTTCCTCAATCGTCGAACTTGCGGTAGCGGCATACGTCGCCCAAAACACCGACGACCCGCGCAGAAACGGCGCAACCTTGCGCCGCAGCCGCACGCGCGAATTACGCGCGACTGCGGCTGCGGCCGATTGATTAGATCGGTTTGCCGATATACGGGAACGTATCGGTCGTTCCGCGATCGCCGGCCGTGACGTTATCGCTCGTGAGGCACGCGGTGTCTTTGTGATCGTCGGGTGCGAGGCCAACTTTCTGGCCGAGCGTGCCGAAGATCACGCCGAGCGAGAGATCGATGACCGGACTCGACGGATCGCGGCCGCCGAAGTGGCGGTACGGATCGCCGATCGCCTTCTTCAAGCCGCCGAGTGCGGCTTCGGGTACGACGCGGACGATGCCGGTCGGCAGAGCGCTCTTGCCGTTGGTTTCAACCGCGAGGTAACGAGCCGGTCCGGCCTGCGAGAGATCGGCGGCTAGTTCGTCGGGGATCAGGACTTTTTCCACGGCCTTGCCAAGTTGCATGGAGCGGCCGGCGCCCTTCGGCGAGGTCATAAACGAGAGAATGTCCTTGCCGAGATACGGATCGGCCCACGGTGCGCTGCGATTGGTCGTGTCGTGGCGTCCAAACGCTTCGAAGGCTTCCTTGATCGCCGGGCGCCCAAGACGCTCGACCTGCGTGTAGGTGCTGTTGCCGCTGGCGAGCGACGTCGTCGCATAAACGCGCACGACGCCGACGCGGCCCTTCGGGTTAGCGAGCAGAATGCGCGGAACTTCGACCACGAACGAGAGAACGTTGTAGTCCTTCAAGAAATCCACGCCGGGATTGCGGAAGCACTTCGCGCTCGGCGCGGGCACGTTAGGATGATTCTTGTAATTGCGGTCGGGGATAATTTTGAAGAACTGCGCGAGATCGAAGTAGAACGGATCCTTGCGCGGTCCGGCAAAAACTTGCACGCCGTTACTAAAGCTCTTGCGCCGGTTAAACGAGAACGTGGCCGCCGGTCCCACCCAGCGCGAGCGAGTCCCCTGCATTGCGGGCGCGACTGGCCCGTACATTTCCAGACGTTGTCCGGTTCCCTCGCCGACGGCGCGGAACTGGATGACCTTGTCTTCTCTAAAATCGCCGGTCGTGTCGATCTTGAGCTGGTACATGACGGCAGGATCGAATGCGACGCCGCCGGACATGCCTCGTGGAATGAGCGGATGAACGTCCATCGCCAAGACTACGTTGTGCGGGTTGGCGGCGGGGAAAACGAAGACGTCGGTAATATCGGCACCGGGCCGGCTCACCGTCAGCGGTGAGTCTTGATGGTCCGAGCTGGTTGCTTTTGGAGCCGTGTAGAGCGTCGCGGTAATGGCCAGCGCCACGATCGCAAACGCCGATAAGAGAATGGCTGCGAGCCGTTTCACGAGGGAGCCCTCCCGAAAGTGCTTCGTGTGCGAAGCGGAGTGAATATCCGTCAACGCTCGGGCGGCCCCGCCGGATTCTTTTTTAGCGAGACGCCATCGAACGTTTTGCTAACTGCGCGCGCGCGTCGGCGGCGTCGAACGGGTCGAATTGCGGATTGAGTTTGAGGGCGTACTCGAGCCGTCGCTTCGCCTCGGCGGCGTGGCCGGTGTGCATCGCGACGATCCCGGCATGGTACTGTACGTCGGCGTCCTGCGTATTGAAACGGACGGCACGCTCGGCGTAGGTGCGGGCCTCGGCCCACTTTCCGGTCGTGGCCAGCACCCAACCCATGGTGTCGTCCGAATAGATCTCGTCGCCGCGCTGTCGGTAGTCCAGTTTCGCAAAGCGAACGGCGTCGCCAAGGTAGATGCGGCGTTGAGCGTAGTAGTTGGCGAGCAGCCGGTCGTTGATTCCCTGAACGTTAAACAGGCGCTGCTCCGCGCGGATCAGCGCGTCGGTCTGCGCCGCACCCTTCGTATCGCCCAGTCCGCGCTGCGCGTCGGCCTTGTAGCCAAGCAACTGCGGGAGCGGATAAAGATTCGCGCCTTTGGTTGCCGCATCCAGCGACTTCTGCCACTCTTTGCGCGAGCGGTAGTAGCGCGCTTCCCAGAGCAGGGCCATGTAATTATTCGGAAACAGCGCGAGCGAGGTCGCGAATTCTTTTTCGGCGGCGGCGTTGTCGCCGGTTTCAAACGCGAGCTGGGCGCCGCGCATGTGATACCACGAGCGATCGTAGGCGGGTTCGTAATAATTTTGATCGACGCGCCGCTCCGCACGGGCGATCAGCGCGCGCGCCTCGTTCATGCGGCCAGTCAATTCGTCGTAGCGCGCCTGAATCGACTCCCAGGTCGGGTTCTCGGGACCCGGCGGCGTGCGTGCGAGAATGCGGCCGGCATCGCGATAGTGCCCCAGCTCCATGAGCAGTGACGCTTTTTGCGCGATCGCGTTCTGATTGAACGGTTCGCCGTCGATCGCGTCCTGTTCGTGTCCGATGGCCGCGCGAAACTTATGATAGTCGAGCAGCGCCGAGGCGAGCCCCATCTGTCCGGCGGTGTTGCCTTGCGGCTGAAGGCGGATCGAACGCTCGGCCATCGCTTGCGCGCGCTCGATATCGCCCACGTCGCCCTGCTCGCGAAACCGCTGCAGATATTGGAGCGCGAGCATGCGCGAGGTAATCTGATCCTGCGGGTCGCGACGCACGATCCGCTCTTCGAACGAGATGACTTTGTCGCGCTGCAGGTAGTCGGTATTGACGGGCACCGGCGCGACGATCGCGGCCGGAGCCTGCGAGCGAAGCGCGATGACGGTCGGCCAGACGGCGAGCGCGAGAATCGCGCCCGCCGTGATGACCAATGAGCCTCTGAGGCGCACCTGTAGTTCCTTCGGTGGTTAGACGGGCGGTTGAACGTAGGGGAACGTGGCGGTATTAGCCTTATCGTATCCGACGTTATCGGTCGTCAAACAGGGCGACTCTTTATGGTCGTCCGGGACGACCTTGAGCAAGGAGAGCGTGTTCCCGAACACGGCTCCCAGATCGAGGTCGATCACGTCGTCGTTAAGCGCGCGGCCGCCGAACGTACTGCCCGTCGCGCCGCCGCTCTCGACGCCGAGATAGGCTGCGGTCGTGGCTGCCGAGGACGTATCGAACATCATCTCGTCGAGTCCGAGGATCTTCTGCAGGGCACCGGTCGTCGCCGCGTCGCGCTTGGCAACGGTGGAGGCGAAGGTGCCGATGTCGTTGGTCAAGGTCGTATCGCTGTAGGGTTCGCCGCGATTGGTCGCGTCGTGATCCTTGAACATCTCGAGGCCTTCTTTAACCGCGGGGCGGGCGAAGAGTTCGGTCTGCGTGTAGACGGTGTTGTTGCCCGAGGTCGGTGTGCCGAGCACGCGTGGGCCGTTTCCGTTGCAGCCGGTTAACGCCAGGCCGAGCATTGCCGCTACGGCGGCGCCGGTCAATAGTTTCTTCATGTACGTATCTCCCTATGATCCCGACGGCGTCGAGGCTGTTACCCAGAAGCCCATTTTGCCGGCCGTGCCGAGCATGGCTTTGGGGACCGACACGACGAGCGACATCACGTTATACGGCGTGAGCAAATCGTTCGGCGCGCTGTAGTTCGGCGATCCCGGAACGTCGCAGCCGAGCGCTCCGGCGTTGCCGTACGAATTGCCGAGCACGTCTTTCACCGGCGCGTTGGGATCGGTGAAGTTGAACGAACTCGCCGTACCGGGCGGTGGGTTGGGCTGGTTCTTGTAGTTGCGATCCGGGAGAATCTTGAAGAACTTCGCCAAATCGAAGAAGAACGGGTCGTGCCGCGGTCCGACGAAGACCGAGACGCCGTTGCTCAACGTGGCATTTTGGCTCAAGCCGAAGGTACCGCTCGACGCGACGAGCGTATTTTGGGTGCTGACTTCGTTCGGCGCCGATGGCCCGTAGAGCGTGAACGTTGGGTTCGCGCCGGCACTATTAGCCTTCATCTGAATGACCAGATGCTCTTTGGGATCGCCCGCGACGTTGGCGATCTTGAACTGGTAGAGTACGTTCGGATCGAATTGCGAATTGCAGCCGACCGGAATGAGCGGGCAGAAGTCCATTACGAAGACGACGTTACCCGGTTTGTCCGGTGCTGGAAAGACGTACGAGTCGGTGACGTCTTCCATCGGATTGTTAACGACCGTCGGCGAGTCTTGGTGGTCCGAACTGCGGGCAGCGTGTGTCGAATAGAACGACATCGCTACGGCCAACAGTAGAACCGCGAACACACCGGCGATTCCGCGGATGAGTTTCATGGTAGCTGCTCCATTGGTGTGTCGACGAGGCGCATTGGCCGCGTCGACAGGAAGATCCAGACGAAGACGCCCAGCAGTCCGGCTACGAGGATGCTACTGACCGTTAAGTCCGAAATTGGCGGTTTCCAGCCGAGCACTTGAACGAGCTCGTACGCCGCAACCGCGACGGCGAAGATAGTCACGGAGAGAATCCACACACGCATGACGCGCGGAAGACGACCCGCGCGATACGTCACGAGCCGGTGAATCATCACCGAGTCGAGCGTATCGGTACAGACCATGCCGGCACAAAACATCGAGCCGACGACGAGCGCCCCGGCAACGCCGGCGTCCGCACCGAACGCCACTGCGTACGTCGCGATCTGACTCGATGTTTCAAAACCGAAACCGAAAAGCAATCCGACCGGAACGGCCAGCCACGCACTCGTACCGTTGCGTAGGGCGGTCGGCAGCAGACGCGTTTTGGCGCCCGCAATCCGGTCGGTTTGTCCGCTGCGCAATTGGCGCAGGTTCATCCCCGCGATGACCAGCAACACGACGATGCTGATCCACGTTCCGACCGTTTCGATCAGCGCGTGGTTCGCGGAAAATTTTGTGCCGAGAAATCCGACGAGCGCCGCGATGGCGAGCACCATCACGGTGTGGCCGCCCGCGAAGAGCGTGCCTATAAAGCGGCTGAACAGCGGTTGTCGCTCGACGGAATTGCGGGTGAGGTTATCGATCGCCGCGAGGTGATCGGGATCGGCGCCGTGACGCAAACCCAGTGTGAAGACGGTGGCGGCGCTCGAAAAAATCATGCCGTCACCTCGGGCGCGGGCGCCGCATGATGGTGATGGCCGTGCCCCTGCTGCGCGAACGCGTAGCCGGCGACGGCCGCGATGACGAGCAGCGCAACGATCGCCGCCGACGATGCAAAACCGGTCTGAACGAACCCTTGCCCGACCATGACCGCGCCGATGACGGAGATGACGCTCGCCGAAACGACCGGCCCGATCCTTACGATCCGCTCGAAGCCCGAACGCTTGGAGAGCCACGACGCGCCGTGCACCACGCCGATGCCGAGTCCGCTAAGCACCGCGGCGAGCCCCATGCTGAAGACGACGATGAGCAGCAGGCCGTACCCCAATTGATGCAGGCGCAATGCCGTGAGCATGACCACGATCGCAGCGGGACACGGCGCGATACCGCCGCTCATCGCCGCCCAGATTGCGCTGCCGAAATTGAGCGGCTGCGAGCCGGGAATCCCGTGCGAGTGTCCGTGGCCGTGCGCGCTATCGTGGTCGCGATCGTGATCGTGGCCGTGCGCGTGCGGATGCGCGCCATCGTGAGCGTGCTGGTGAACGTGATTGAGCCCGCGCCGCGCCGCGATATACTTCGCCAGCGCACGCGCGCCGATCACCGCAACCGCGACGCCCGAAAGCAGCGTGATCCACGGATAGACCGTCTCCGAAACGAACTTCGATGCGGTGAGCAAGAGCAGTCCGAGGATCAGCACGCCGACGGTGTGCGCGAACGTCAGCGATGCGGCCAGAATCAAGGCTTGCTTCGACGTGGCGCGCGACCCAACGAGCGTGAAAGCGAGCAGCGCTTTCCCGTGTCCCGGCTCGACCGCGTGCAGCGCGCCCAGGCCGAACGCCGCCAAGATCGTCAGCAATACCCATACCGGCGTCTGATTTTGGCGCGAAAACATGCCCGAGAGAATGGCGGGATTAAAAAGCCAAGGCGCGCTGCTCGCGATCTGCGGCTGCGCGTCTTCGGAATCGGCGATCGCCGAAATGGCGCCGCTGGGTGCCAGCGAAAACGTCGCGCTCGTTACGCGTCGCGGCGTACCGATTAGGGCGCTGGGATAGACGCGTAACTCTTGCGTCGGCTCGGTCTGCGCGCCGACGACGATATCTTTCCAGCCGATGCGCCGGTCCGAATACGTGCTGTCGGAGACGGCGACCTTATGCGCCGAACCGGTAACGACCGGGACGACGAAATTTTCGGTCCAATACAAAATCGGGAGTCCGCCGGAACCGGGCCGCGTGCGTACGTGCGCCGGGCCGTCGGGTTGCAGCGCGGCGCGCGCGCCGTCGACGGAGATCTGCAGCCCCTGCTGCACGAGCGCGATCTCGCTCTGCGCCCAGGCCGACGAAACGGCCGGCGTCCATTTCCCGCCGGCGGTTTGCATGATTTGGAACGTCGGGATCTCGGCGATATCGAGCACGTAGTGCACGCGCAGCGCGTCGCGCGCCACGGCGATCTTGGCTAAGTGATTGATCGTAAAATTGCCGAGCGGATGTGCGGAGGCCGGCAGTACGCCAAGCACGGCCATGCATACGAAGAGGGCAACTACCGAGAAGGCCCGCAGTGGCCGCATGCAACCCTCCCATCGGGCGGTTTTTGTATACCGCTACAACGGGGGAATGCCGACCCCGGATTTAGCTTCGATGAAACAAATGGAGACCGAGCAGGCTCAAGTGCGGGTTGACCTCGTCGATCGTGTGCGTATGTTTGGCGATCGCGTCCGCGAGACCGCCGGTGGCGATGACGCGCGCCGGAACGCCGATCTCCTCGCGCATTCGTGTGACGAGCGCCTCAGTTTGCCCGACGAAACCGTAAACGATGCCCGCCTGCAGCGACGAGATCGTGTCTCGCCCGATCGCATGGCCGGGTGCTTCGAGCGCGATCTGCGGCAGCTTCGCGGTCCGACCGACGAGTGCGTCGATCGAAATGTTGATGCCGGGCGCGATCGCCGTGCCGAGGTATTCACCTTTCGGCGAGATCGCCATGAAGACGGTCGCCGTTCCGTAACTCACGACGATGAGCGGCGACCCGTAGATCTCGCGCGCGCCGATTGCGGCGGCCACCAGATCGGCGCCGACTTCGCCCGGCCGTTCGGTCAAGACCGGCATGAGCCGCTGGCGATGTGCTTTAAAGAAGGCCGGCGCAACACCGAAATACCGTTCGCACGCTTGCTCGAGCGTCGCGTCCAACTTCGGAACGACACTCGCGATCACGACCGCCTCCACCTCGCTCGTCTTACGACCGGCGCTGGCAAAGAGCTGCGAAAAAAACACGCCGTACTCATCGGCCGTCCGCTTCGACTCCGTCGTAACGCGCCAATCGTGCGTGAGCGCAGCCGCCCCATTCTCAAAGCACCCGAGCTTCGTCTCCGTATTCCCAACATCAATCGCTAACAGCATTCACCCACCCCCTCTAACACGCCACGCCGCCCGCCCATGCTTCGACAAGCTCATGCTTCGACAAGCTCAGCATGACAAGTCGCACCCGTCAGGTCGGTCACAAGCCTTTGTCATCCTGAGCCTGTCGAAGGACGGAGCCTGTCGAAGCATGAGCTTGTCGAAGCACGGCGATTGCGTCGAGGAGGCGGGCGGCTAGCTCGTCTTTGCCGGCTTCGCCGAGATCGCGACGGCCGTCGGTTCCCCAGAGGAGCGTGAGTGCGTTGCGGCCGGCGCCGAATCCGCGGCCGCCGGCGACGTCGTTGACGGCGATTGCGTCGAGCCGTTTGCGCGTCAATTTCTCGCGCGCGTTGGTTTCGTGCGCTTGCGTCTCGGCAGCGAAGCCGACCAGAAAGCTCGTGCCTTTGCGTTCGGCGAGCGCCGCCAGCACGTCGGGCGTGCGAATCATCTCTACGCGCTCGCCGGCATCGCCCTTCTTTACTTTTTGCGATGCGATCTCGGCGGGCCGGTAATCCGACACCGCGGCGCTTGCGATAATGAGATCGGCACCGACCACGTCGCGCAACGCCGCGGCGAGCATTTCGTCGGCGGTTGCGATCGAAACGGTGCGCACGTTGGCGGGCGGCTCTAAATGCGTCGGCCCGAGAATCAGCGTAACCTCGGCTCCGCGAAGCTGCGCTTCGCGCGCGAGCGCGATGCCCATCGCTCCGGTCGACGGATTGCTCACGAAGCGCACGGGGTCGAACGCTTCGCGCGTCGGACCGGCCGTAATGGCGACGCGCAGACCGCTCATCGATTGCGTGCGCGCGAGCGCGCGATCGAGCGCCTCCAACAGCGCCTCTTCGCTCGCCAGACGGCCGACGCCGCGTTCGCGTTCCGCGAGAAATCCCGACTCGGGCTCGACGATCGCGTAGCCGCGTTCGCGCAGGCGCGCGAGATTCGCCTGCGTCGGCGCGCTGCGATACATCGCGTCGTTCATCGCCGGCGCGAGCAGCACCGGAATGCGCGCGGCGAGCAGCGCCGTCGTGAGCAGATCGTCCGCAATGCCGTTTGCCAGCTTCGCGATCGCGTTGGCCGTTGCCGGAGCGACCAGCGCCACCTGCGCCTCACGTACCAACCGAATGTGCGGAATGCGTTCCGGCGCATCCCAAAGCGACGAGTACACCGGTCGTCCGGTGAGTGCGGCGAAGGTCAGCGGCCCGACGAATTTCTCGGCTTCGGCGGTCATGATCACGTCGACCAGATCGCCACGCTGAACGAGCGTGCTGGTAAGGGCGGCCGCCTTGTACGCCGCGATCCCGCCGGTGACGCAGAGCAGCACGCGCGACCCGCTCACGCCGCCACCCACAGGTTGTCGAGCAGGCGGGTCGTTCCAAAGGCCGCCGCAGCGATCAAAAATGCCGGAACTCCGAGCCGGTCGATGCGCTCGAACGATTCGGCGTCGACGAGTTCCAGGTAGTCCGGGCGGCCGAGCGGGTCGAGCGCCGCAAGCCCTGTGGAACGGGCCTGCGCGGGCGTGGCGCCCCCGCGCAACGCCGCGAGCATCGCGTTGAGGGCTGCGTGTAAGGAGGGCGCGGCCGCGCGCTCCTGGGGGCTTAAATAGACGTTGCGGCTCGAGAGCGCGAGGCCGTCGGCCTCGCGAACCGTCGGCACCACCTCGACCCGCGCGGGAATCGCGAGATCGCGGACCACCCGGCGCAGAACCGCGGTTTGCTGAGCGTCTTTCTGGCCGAGGTAGAGTGCATCGGGTTCGATGATTTGCAGCAGCTTGGTGACGACCGTCGCGACGCCGCGAAAGTGCGTCGGGCGGATCTTCCCTTCGAAGCTCGCGCCCATCGGACCGACGTCGACGCTGGTGGAAAACCCGGCCGGATAGATCGTCTGCGGTGCCGGCGCGAAGAGCACGGCGACTCCGGCCGCCTCCAGCATCGCGCGGTCGGCCGCCAAATCGCGCGGGTAGCGCTCGAAGTCTTCGCCCGGTCCGAATTGGAGCGGATTGACGAAGACCGAGGCGGCAACGCTCGCACAGGCGGCGCGAGCCGCGGTTACCAGCCGGCGGTGTCCCTCATGCAAAGCCCCCATCGTGGGTACGAAGCCGAGCGGACGCGGCAACGCGCGCACGGCTTCACGCGCTTCTTCGATCGAGGCCGCGACGATCATCGGCAGCTGGTTTATCCGCGCGTAACGCGCAGCACCGTGCGGCCGACCTGAAACGGCGCGCCGATATCGAGCGCGGCGTCGCCGGTGACCGGAAGATCATTGAGCCGGGTTCCGTTGCGGCTCTCGAGATCGGTCAGCACGAGCGAGCCGGCCGCGGCGTGCAACTTGGCATGCCGCCGGGAGACGTACCGGTCGATCGTAATGCACGCGTCGGCGACCTGCTCGTCGCGACCGATGACGATCTCGTCATCAAACGACCAGGTCTTGCCGTCCAGCGGCCCGCTTAAAACCTCGAGGAGATACATGGCCGACCGCCCTTCTCCCCCGATAGGGCGGGCTCCCTGGTGGGTAAGGGTATCTGTCGCCGACGGTTAATTTATAAGGGTCTGCGGACGATACACTTGTAAGTGACCGCACGGCTCAAGGAAATGGGGCTCAAGACCGAGCAAATGAACGACCGAATCGACGAGTTGCTACATCTTATCGAGGTGGAGCCCGACGCGCTGCGCGAGGCTGAGTTCATGCAGGCGCAGGCTATTCTCGAAACGATGGCCGGCAAAACCATCGCATCGGCCGACCTTGAAGACACCCGCATCGTCCTCACGCTTTCGGACGGCAGCAAGTATTTCTTCTACGGATTTCTTGGAGAGGGCGGCCCGCAGAGCTAGGCGCGCGCCTGCTGTTGCAACTCGTGGATGTACTCCACAATTGCGGCTTGATCGTTCTGCGCGATCTGCGTGAACGCAATGCCGTGAGCGAAGATCTGCTTGGCCCCATCGAAAAACGACAACACCACGCGGCCCCGTATCATCACTTCGCGATCGCTCTGCGGAAGCGTGAAGCGTAGCGTAACGTTCTGCCCGGAGTTCAAATCGCTCTTGGTGGACACGCGAACGCCACCGCCGCTCAGATCGACGGCGTCGCCATACATGACCAACTCATCTCCCGGAACGATCACCGTTACCGGGAAATCAACGCTGGCGCGGAAATATCGCCGCTGCTGCGGCCCACCCGACTCAGTGCTCACTGCGACTACACGTTCTTCAAGCCGCGCGTTGTGCCTTCAGGGTACATAGTCCCTATGTTGCGAGCACGGCTTCGGCGGCTTTGAGGGCGCCGAGCATTGCGTGTTCGGCGACGAGACCGCCTTGAAGATAGACTTCGTACGGTTCGCGCAACGGAGCGTCGCATGAAAGTTCGATGGTGGCGCCGCCGACGAACGAGCCGCTCGACATGATGACCGGATCCACATACCCGGGCACCGGCCCCGGCTCGGGCCGAAAACGCGCGTTGACCGGCATCGCGGTTTGAAGTCCGGCCGCGAAGGCGGCCAGCCGGCGCGGATCGCCAAGCCGAATCGCCTGCACGATATCGGTGCGCGTCGCCCCGGGCAGGGGATCGACGGCAAAGCCTAACTCCGCAAAGAGCGCCGCCGCAAAATCCAGTCCGCGCAGCGTCTGCTCGACCACCAGCGGGGCCAAAAAGAGTCCCTGGATGAAGCTGCGGCCGAAGCCCAGCGTGGGCCCCAATGCGTCGCCCAAGCCCGGTGCGTACAGGCGCGCCGCGACGCGATCGAGCAGATCGCGCCGGCCCGCAACGTATCCGCCCGCGGGCGCGATCGATCCGCCGAGGTTTTTGATGAGCGATCCCATCACCAAATCGGCCCCCACGTGCGTGGGCTCGCGCTCCTCTACGAGTTCGCCGTAACAATTGTCGACCAGTATCGCCACGTCGGGACGGCGAGCCTTGATCGCCGCGAAGGCCGCTTCGCAGGCTCCGACCGCGAGCGCCGGCCGGGGTGCGTAGCCGCGCGAGCGCTGCACGAAGAATGCCGCCACATCGTCGCGTTCCAGCTCGCGCGCGATTCCTTCGCGATCGAGCGCGCCGCCGGCGAGCGCGAGTTCGCGGTAAACCACGCCCTCCGTTGCGAGTGCGAGCGGATGTTCGACGATCGCGTTGCGCAGCGTATCGTACGGGCGGCCGGTGATACTCACGAGTGCGCGACCCGCCGGCACGCACGCCGCAAGCGAGGTGACGATCGCGTGCGTGCCGCTCACGATCGAAAGCCGCGCGAGCGCACCCTCGGTACCGAAGACGCGCGCGAGCAGCGATTCGTAGCGCGCGCGCGCGGCGTCGTCGTACCCGTAGCCGGTCGAGCCGGCGAAGTCGCTCTCGGCGACGCCTTCGTCGAGGAAGGCTTGCATGACGTTGAGTTTCACGCGCGCCTGCGCGTCGTAGCGCAACTCTCGGGTGCGATCGTACGCGCGACGCGCCGCGGCGCGCAGCGTTCCCTCGATGGCAAAACGCTCGCAGAGAAGATCGATCATCCGGCCCGGCGCTCCTCGTGTCGTTCGTACGCGCGCACGAACGGAAAATAGATGGCGGTTGCAATCGCGATGTTCGCGAGCGCGAGGAGCACCGCCCGCGGGTCGAGCGTGGCGAGATAACTCGATAACACCGTGGGAACGCCCGACGGAATGTAAAACGCCGGACGCGCGACCGCTTCGTGCGCGACGGCGAGATAGGTGACCGTTGCGAGCACCAGCGGCGCGACCACGAACGGCACGGCCAAAAACGGATTGAACACGATGGGCAGGCCGAAGAGCAGCGGTTCGTTGATATTGAACAGGGCCGGCACGATCGTCAAGCGCGCGATCTTGCGCAGTCGCCGCACCCGGCTAAAGAGCAACATGAACGAAAGCGGCAGCGTACCGCCCGCGCCGCCCGGGAACACGAAGAGAAAGAGCGAGACGACCACGATGTGCGGCAGCGGCCGATGGTGCGCGTATGCGTCGGTGTTCTGCAGTTGCAGCGTAAAATAGATCGGCGTGACGATCGCGGCGAGCGTCGCCGGCCCGTGTACGCCGATCGTCCAGAGCAGCGTTTCGACAAGCGTGATGAGCACGAGCGCGACGTACGTATCGCCGAGCGTTCCGAGCGGACGCACCAAGGCGATAAGCGCGTTACCGAGCGAGACGTGCGCGAGAAAGAGCGCGCCCGCGAGCGCGAGAATCGCGAAAGCCGGCGCGATGTTGACGATCGCGCCGCGCGCACCGGCGCGCCGCGCCAGTACGAAGGCGCCCGCGACGAGCAGCGCGACCACGATCGCGAGAAAGAGCCCGCTCTCGCCGACGCGATGTAAGTACGCGATCGGCTCGCGTAATGCGTACGGCCGCGGCAGGGCGAGCACGAAGGCAATCGACGCCACCGGCACCACCCAACGGCGCGAAAGATCGAGTTTGCGGGCGAGCCGGTCGGCCAGAATGACGACCAGCGTGCAGCCCATGATGCCGAAGGCCGGCAATTCGGCGAGCGAGAGCCGTTTTACGAGCATGGTGCCGAAGGATCCGTGCGGCACGCGAACGATCGCGAGAAAGACGACGAGCCCGGCCAGTAAGCCGACGAAGCTCCAGGGCAGGCTCTCGCGGATCGCCAGCATCGCGGGCGCATCGCCGATGCGCCGCAGAACGCGGACGAAGGTGGTTTCCGGGCTAGAGTTTACGGACCACGGCTTCGACGCGTCCGACGATGGTAACATCGTTCGCGTAGATTGGCGCCATTGCGGAATTCTCCGGCTGCAAGCGCACCCGGCCCTCTTCTTTGTAGAAGCGCTTGACGGTCGCTTCGCCTTCGAGCATGGCCACCACGATCTCGCCGTTGTTGGCATTACGCTGCGGCCGGACCAAAATGAGATCGCCGTCGAGAATGGCGGCATCGATCATCGAATCGCCCGCGACGCGCAGCATAAAGCCGTCCGCGGTTCGCGTAAACGAGGCGGGAAGCACGAACTCGCCTTCGAGGTTCTCGGTCGCGGTGATCGGCACGCCGGCGGCGACTTTGCCGACGATCGGCAGGGTGACGGTCTCAGGACCGGCAGGCCGCTTCACGCCCAAGTCGGAGCGGAGCGCGCGAGGCTTGGTCGGGTCGCGGCTGATCAGGCCGTGACGCTCGAGCGTTTTGAGATGCGAGTGGATCGTAGACGAGGACGAGAGCCCGACGCGCTCGCCGATCTCGCGAACCGAGGGCGGATAGCCCTGCTCGGCGGTAAATTCGCGGATGACTTCGAGAATGCGCTGCTGGCGCTCGGTCGTTCCCTCCATCAATGACTCCCCCGTTTGGTTAGCTGTTCCGTAAAATGCCACCCGTATGGCACCTGCATTGCATACAACCCTACCATAAACCGACCCGCAAGGCAAACATATGTTCGAGAACCGCTTGACACCCGCTCGAATGGGTATGCTAAAATCTAGTGGACGAACAGGCGTTTGGCACAACATGTAGATCGAATCCGGCACGAACGTATGTTTGGCACAAGATAGAGTAAGGAGACAAGCACGGTGGGTAAGCGCAAGAAGTTCACGTTGATGCCGGCGATCGCGCTGGTCGCGCTCAGCTTGATGGTCACGTTGCCGGCGCTCTCGGGCATGCGGCTCTACGCAGCCGGCGCCCAACATTACACGACCGTCACCGTGCACCCGGGCGACACGCTCTGGACGATTGCCGCCGCGCACACCGGCTCGGGCGACGTCCAAGAAACGATCGACCGCATCTCCGAAGTCAACCACCTAGGCGCCGCCTCACTCCAACCCGGCGAGCACCTCCAAATCCCGGACTAACGCATAGCGCGTCCGCCCAGATAAAAAGAACCGGGTCGCACCCTCCCGCCCCCGGTTCTTTTTTCTTCCCCTTGTCATCCTGAGCTCGTCGAAGGACAGAGCTCGGCGAAGGACCCCCTTGTCATCCTGAGCTTGTCGAAGGACGGGAGCCTGTCGAAGGACGGCGCACGTTCGCAAACACCTCGCCAACCTCGAACCGCAGCCACGGTACGATCTCGTGCTCGAACGATTCACCCTCGCAATAGGTGCGAGCGCCGCCATCGCGCGCATACGCCACCACCTGCCGCTTCTGCGGATCCACATCCAACACGAGGACCGCACCATGCGCGAGGTACGCACGAACCTTGCGCGCCTCGTAGGTACCTCGCGCCGATGGCGAGCGAACCTCGACCGCTATATCGGGCGCGAATGGCGGCTCTTCGGCGTCGCGGTCGCCCAGTTCACGCAACCGATCGAACGAAACGAATGCAACGTCGGGCACGAATTCCGTACCCGGTTCCAGCTTAAAGCGAACCTCGGTGACGACATGCCCGAGTGTTTCACCACAGCGCGCGAGCGCCATCGCAATCGCCATCTGCGCCGCGCCGTGCGACCACTTAGGGCTCACCTTGGGGTAGGGACGCCCGTCGAGGTACTCGACCTCCGTCCGATCCGAAACGATCTCGCGCATACCAACCTCTCCACGCCGATTCTATCACGACGAGGTCGTCCCTCGACCCGTCAACACCTCGCTCAGGGCAGCCTGACAAAAGCAAAGCCCCGCCCCCTGTCATCCTGAGCGTGTCGAAGGACGCCCCTTGTCATCCTGAGCCTGTCGAAGGACGACGCCCTATCGAAGGACGGCCCGTGGCACGCTCGTGCTTCGACAGGCTCAGCATGACAGGCCCCGTCGCACGCTCGTGCTTCGACGGGCTCAGCATGACAAGCCCGGAGCATGCTCGTGCTTCGACGGGCTCAGCATGACAAAGGTTACTTCTTGCTGACGAGCATGACGCTGTGGCCGTGGTGGGTGTCGAGGAAGTCTAGGCCTTCGACGATCCAGGTGTCGAGGCCGGTGGCGGTGTGCTTTGAGACCTCGGTTACGATGTGCGTGCGATCGCGCAGCCACTTGAGTTCCGAGCGCGTGGTGCTCGGCCAGACCGAGACTTCACAATCCTCGCAAAAGTATCCATACTGCATCGGCGAGCGTCCTACACCGCTGCAAATGAAAAGGCCTCTGCGTTTGCAGAGGCCTTTCATTCTTCGCGAGGGTGGATCGAAGCTTAGAGCTTGATCTTCGCTTCGAGGAAGAAGTTGAACGGCGTCTTCGTGGAGCTGCCGTCAACGTTGACGCTGCCGAGGTTCGCTAGATACGGATACTTCACAAACTGTGAAATCGGCGTACCCGGATTGTAGACGTTCCCGACCGGGGGAATTGCGCCGGCGCCTACGATGTTGTAGGAGCAGACGTTGTGGTCGTTCGAGGTCCACGCGGTCTTCGAACCGCCGAAGCAGCTGTTGACGACGTTCGCGAAGGTCCCGATCAGGGTGATCTTCGGCGAAGCCTCATAGCTCACTTGGACGTTCGCTACGATTTGCGACGGCTGAACGAACGCGCCCAGGTTATCGAACTGTTTCGTGAACGTGTTCGGAACCGGAAGCACGCCCGCGCAGGACGTTGCATCGTAACCGGCTGCGCCAGGCTGGCCGCCGTAGATGTAGCGCGGATCTGAGGTGGAGACAGTTCCCGCAAGCGGCTTGCAGCCTGCGGTCGGGTCGATACCGTAGTTCGACTCGGGCGATCCGTAACGACCGCCGCCCTGGAATTGGACGGTCGGGGTGATCGCGAACTTGTCGTGTTTGTAGTTGAGGATCAACGCTGCGAAGTACGGTACGCCGTACGATGCAGCCGAAGCGCCAATCGGGCCCGGCAGCAGGTCGTAGGTCGGAACGTTGTCAGCGCTGATGTGGCCTTGAGGAGTCGCGCCATAGTACGGATTCGCGATCGTTGCCGCGCTGCAAGGAGCAGCCGCACCGGTGGAATCGTAGCACGCCGCGCCGCCGCCGGCCTGGGTCAGTTTATTGAACGAGTCGATGTCGGAGTTGATGCCCGCGAGCACGGTGTTTCCGTTCGCCAGCTTGTCGTAGCTGATGACGCTGTGCGTGTACGTGAACGCCAGCTGACCGGAGAGACCGTTACGCGAGAAGTCGCCCTTGTTCAATTGGAACTCGAGACCTTCGCTCGTCTGACGGCCGACGTTGAGGCCGGAGACGAATCCGCTCTGCTGATCCAGGAAGAACTGTTGGATTTGATCCTTCGTCTTGCGTAGGAACGGGGAGAGTTTGAAGGACCAGTCCGTGTTCTTGATGTGGTGCTCGAGCGAGAAGTCCGCGTTGATCGAGGTTGCGGGACGAACCGTGTGGCCCGGCGTGTTAAAGCCGAACGGTACGAACGCGGCAAGAACGCCCGGAAGGTTCTCTTGCAGCGAGCTGTACTGTTCGAACGCGGCGTTCGGCGGCTCGGCGTATTTGCCGATCGATGCGCGAAG
>DATBTN010000035.1 GCA_036559195.1 Candidatus Baltobacteraceae bacterium | reverse complement strand
GCAGCAGCCTGGCGGCCATCGACGCATCGGCCGGTTTAGGAAATCGCCAGCAAGCCTCCATCTTTCAGCGCCTCATGGACGAACAGCAGCGCCACGCGATGTCGCGAAAGCTCCAAGAGGCCGGCTGGTACGACATGACTCCGCAAAAGATGCTCCTGCGCCGAATAATGATGCTGGTTGGAGGCGCCGCTGCCGGCTTGATGCTGCTCATCATCCTCCACCACAATTGGCTCGGCTATTTCGCCCTCGTGCTCTGCGCGTTCTTCGGATCCTACTATCCCGTCATGAAGTTAAACGGCGCGATCGCCGACCGAAAACTCGCGGTCCATCGCACGCTGCCCGATTTTTTGGACATGCTCTCAACGACCGTTGAAGCGGGCGTCGGTTTGAACGGCGCGCTGGCGACGGCGGTCGATGGAATGAAGGGCGCGCTCGGGGACGAACTGCGCGCCGCGCTTCAAGATATTCGGTTGGGCCGTTCCCGCGCCGACGCGCTCGTTGCGATGGCGAGCCGGGTCCAGGAGCAAGATCTAACGACGACCGTCACGGCGATCGTGCAGTCCGAACGCGTCGGCGCGAGCATATCGAAGGTGCTCGATCAGTTGGCCGCCGAGGCGCGCGAACGCCGCCTCATGCGAGCCGAAGAGATCGCCGGCGTACTTCCGACCAAACTGATATTTCCGATGGCCCTCTGCATGTTGCCGGCGCTGTTCGTGATCATTATAGGCGGCGTCGTTTCGCGATTCGTGAGCCACCACTAATGCTCTTCGGAATCGCCGCCGCTCTGATCTTCGGCTGCGCGGGGTTCTGCGGCATCGTTCTCGCAATGCTCGTCTGCGCGCGTTTTGGAACGCTCGAGGACGGGCCGACGCCGCACCCGGCGCGCCCGGCCGCCATCGTGGCGGGAGCCGTAGTGCTCGGTCTCGTTCTTGCGTTGCGGCACACGCCGATTCCCGAATTGGGACTTACGGCGCTGCTTTGCGTGCCGCTGGCGGCGATTTGGTATAGCGATGCGCTCAAGGGCGTAATCCCCGATGTGTTTACGCTCGGGCCGCTCGCGATCGTTGGAATCTACGTCGTCTCGCACCACGCGTGGTGGGTGGCGCTCTCCGCGCTCGTCCCCTTCGTGCCGTTCGCGCTCGCCGCGATGTTTTCAAAAGGACGCGGAATGGGCTGGGGTGACGCCAAATTGGTGGCCCTCGGCGGCGCCGTCTTGGGCATGCAGACCGGCGTACTCGCCTTTGCGTTGGCCTGCTTCGCCGCCACGATCGTCTCGGTGATCCGCGATCGCGGCAAGTCTCCGGTTGCGTTCGGTCCGTATCTCGTCGCTTCGGTCGCGGTAGCTATTGCCGTACAGGTGCACGGCTAGCGTGGCGGTGCTGGTGAACGCCACGCGGGATAAAGTCATCGCGCGTAACGTGGTGCGGGCGAACTCCGAAGTCGAGCGAACCGTCGGATTTCTGCGCAAGAGCCGAGTCGGCGATGACGACGGAATTTGGTTTCCGCGCTGCAACCTGATTCACACGATCGGCATGCGCGCGAGGATCGACGTGGTGTTCGTGGACGACGCCGCTCGCGTGTTGCGCGTCGTCAACGCCGCGCCGCCGTGGCGAATTCTCTCCGGCGGCAGCCGCGCGTCTCACGCGATCGAACTCGCACCGGGAATCGTGGAACGGAGCGGTTTAGCCCTTGGCGATCTGCTGGTGCTTGACGATGGCGCTTAGCTCGGCCGCGATCTTGCCGTGGGCCTGCAAGCCGCGCAAACGCTGCGCGAGCTCCTCGAACGTCTCGTCGACGCTTTTGGCGAGATGGGCGTAGTGGCAATTCGGAACGTCGACGAGCAGCGGACCGCGATAGAGCTCGTAGGCCGCCTTGTAGTTGGAGAGCGCGTTGCCCAAATCGCCGTTTGCGAGCGAGACGGCGGCGCTGCCCGCGTACGACGTAAACCGATGCAGATCGATGATGAAGCTCTCCGCCGGCACGGTAACGTCGCCGTCGGCGCGGAAATAGTCGTTCGCAGCGGTCGTTCCCACGGCGTCGCGCAGGGCTTGCCGGATGTTCGAGCACGAGGTTCGCAACGCCTGAAGCGCCTGCTGGCGGTCGCGATCGGGCCAAAAGGCGGCCAGCAATTCGCCGCGCGAGGCGCGGCCGGTCGGTTTGAGCAGGACGTATTTGAAAATCTGTGCGTCGCGCCGGCGCATCCATTCCACGCGCCGGCCGGCGACCGAGGCCGTGAATTCCCCGAGGACGGTGACGGTCATCGGCAATGCGTGCTGGTTCGAATTCGAGCCGTGCGCGAACGAGCGTGTCGAGAAGACCGTGCGTACGATCTTCATGAGCTCGAATCCGGAACCGTTTGCTTCAACGAATACGCCGTCGCGCTCCAACACCGACAAGTCGTCGATGTCTGCGAGCACGCCGGCCGAAACCAGACGCGAAAACACCTTAGAATGGCTCGTATGCGCGACTTCTTGGTGAACGTATTCGGCAAACGTCGCCCGGTGTTCCGCGAGCCAGCGAGTCGCCGAGTCGCCGATGCTGCAGCCGGATTGAGCCGCGAAACGCACGCAGGCAGCGGTTACGGTCGCCCACCCGTCGGTGGCGGACAAGAGCGTGGTGAGATCCTTAGCCGTGTACGGGACGTTTCGACGATCGCAAAGCTCCGCCAGTTCCGACACGGTGAAACGCAGCAGGGTGCTCGGCACGCGAACGGCCGCGCCTTCCACGAAGATGCGCGCGTTGCGCGCGATCCGGCGGGATCGGGCCGCGACGACGAAACGAACGTGATCCGGACCGGTCTCAAAGAGGGCGTTCAGCTCGTCGACGAGTTCGTCGCTTCCGCCGTCGGCGGTATCGATACCGAGCGTTATCGCGGGCGCTCCGGCGAGAGCATCGTGGAATGTCGCAAACGTGGCCGCGTTAGCGGCGGGCAACTCGAGCGCGGCGGCGATACGTTCGCGCAGCGATTCGGCGCTTTCGCCCTTGCCGACCGTAAGAATTGCGGCTAAAGTGCCGCGTTCTTTGAGATCGCGAAGAAGCGTGCTCTTACCGCTGCCGGCCGGGGCCGCGATGAGACGAAGGCGCGCGTCGGCGTGGCGTTCGAGCCAATGGAACAAACGAGGGCGCGAACATGCGTCCCCGAGGCGAACCATCTCATTTTGGGCCGGCTGCCCAATCAAAACGCTCATGATTACCCTTTGAACCAGCAACGAAAAACGATGCGGTCATTACCCTCGTGTTAATCATCGGATTAAACGCCGGGTCCAAAGAGCAAGAATTGTGGGAACTAAGATTCATCTTTTCGGGTGATTTGTAAAGCGACCGTAAAGGCGCTAACTCCGCGCCAGCGCGCGCATGATTTGGACGAACTTCGGCGGCCGCCCGTAGAGCAAAAGACCTATCCGATAGAGTTTGCCCCCAAGAATCGCGATGCCCCAGATCGCCAAAACGTTGATGACGATCGCCGTCGCGATCTCCCAGGCCGGGACCGCGGTGACGACCATTCGCGTGAACATCACGAACGGCGAGAGCACCGGTATGAAGCTCGCGGCGACGACGAAGGGCGCATCGGGGATGCGCAGTGCCGTCATCGCGATGAAGAACGCGCCGATGACCGGCACGAAGAGCGGGCCGCTAACGCTGCCCAGATCCTCGGTCCGGTTTACGAGCGAAGCCGCCGCCGCGAACATGGTCGTCGTTTGCAAGAACGCGAGCAAGAAGAAGAACAGAAAGCCGATGAGCTCGCCTTGCGAAACGTCGGTCAACGAAAATTGAAGCGATCCGCCCGACGGAACGGCGGCGCCTCCCGCTGGATTCGCGCCGGCGACAAACGTGACGAGCAACCAAATCGTTAGTTGAAGAACCGCCAGCGTTACCGAGGCGAGAATTTTTCCGGCCAAGAGAGAGGTTGGGCTAACGGACGCGATGAGCAGCTCGGCGATGCGGCTCGTTTTTTCTTCAGCCACCGAACTCATGATGATCTGGCTGTTCATGACGATCAGCAAGTAGAGCAGAAAGAGCAGGAGATAGGCGATCGTTCGAGCGCTATCGGATTGCTGCGCGTTTCCGAATTTCGAGGCGACCGTTTGAATTCCGACCGGCATGTCGACGATGGCGTTGAGCTTGTCTCCCGGCAGATTCGTGGCTAGCGCTAGATTGAGCGGCAAGAGATCGCGCCGCAGCGTACTCGGCTCCGCATCGCCGGGATCGGTTACGAAGACGGTCGTCCGAAGCGTCTTTCCGGCGCGCACGAGCTGCACGATCGCCTTGGCATCGTTGCGGTGCAGATCGGCGACCGTCGGGTGAACGACCGTCCCCGTAACGCCCACGATCGTGAAGTCGCGCTTGAGCAGGGGCAAGGCCCTCGCCGTGACGCTCGCGTCGCCGGCGACCACGATCTTCTTGGCTCCCGCCAAATAGCTCGACTCGACCGCCTGCGGTAATTTGATCAACGCGAAGATCCCCGCGGCACCGATCAGCAGGCCGACGAGGAAAATGCGCGAGCGCAGCCGTCGCGAAATTTCGGCCGAATAGATCGTGATGAATTCGTTCACGCGTGCCCTTCGATCGTGTTGACGTAGATATCGTGCAGCGTCGGTTCGATGGCCTCGAATCGCGTGATCGACTCGGCCGCTACCAGCGTTTGCAATAGTTCGGCTAGCGCCGCGCTCCGCGGAACGGCGTAATCCAGCGAGCCGTTTTCGCTTGGGAGCGCGCGGCTTTCGGGGACGCGCTCCAAAATCGCGCGAACGGAGGCCGACGCCGGCTGCACGCGGATGGTTCGGGTCGGCCATCGCGAGCGGAGCGCGTCGAGCGAACCCGAAACTTGATTTTGTCCAGCAGTGATGATGCAGAAGGTATCGCAGAGCGCTTCGAGTTGCCACATTTGATGTGACGAGAGCACGAGCGTCGTACCGTTTTTGCGCAGATCGACGAGAATTGCAAGCAGCATATCGGCGTTGACCGGATCGAGCCCGGAGAAGGGCTCGTCGAGCACGAGGAGCTCGGGCTCGTGCACGGCGGCGCACGCCATTTGAACCTTTTGCTGATTGCCCTTGGAAAGTTCGGAACACGGCCGCTTGGCGTACTCGCCGATTCCGAGTTTCTCGATCCAGCTATCCGTCCGTCGGTCGCTCTCGGGTTCGTTCAATCCGTGCAAGCGCCCGAAGTACGCGATCTGCTCGCGCACGCGCATTTTGCCGTACAAGCCGCGCTCCTCGGGCAAATAGCCGAAGCGGCGCCGCAAGGCGCTATCGACGCGTTTACCGTTCCAGGTGATGCGTCCGTCATCGGGCGTGAGAATATCGAGAATCATGCGCATCGTCGTGGTCTTGCCGGCACCGTTGGGACCGAGCAGTCCGAACGTGGTGCCCGGTGCGATTTCGAACGAAACGTCGCGTACGGCCCGAACCGTCCCGAAGTCCTTTCGTATGTGGTCGACGATCAGCACGTTCGAGAAGCTCCCTGGCTGCTTTTAGCGGATTTGCGATGGTTAAGCGGCCGGATGCGGTTCCCCGCTAATCGCCGCAGGCCGCCTCAGCTTTGCAGATCGCGCATCCAGGCTTCGACGGCATCGGGTGCCGACGGCAGAATCCCCGAGAGATTTTCGTAGCCGTTTGGTGTGACGACCACGTCGTCTTCGATGCGCACGCCGATCCCGCGGAAACGCTCCGGGACCGTCGCATCGTCGGGCTGGAAGTAGAGCCCCGGCTCGACGGTCAGCACCATGCCGGCCTCGAGCGCGCCGTACCGATAGGTCTCCGAGCGCGCCTTGGCACAATCGTGCACGTCGATGCCGAGCATGTGGCTTACGCCGTGCAGCGTGTAGCGGCGGTAGTACTGATTGTCGGTATCCAGCGCTTCGTCGAGCGACATCTTGAGGATGCCGAGATCGATGAGCCCTTGGGTCAAAACGCGCATCGCCGCGCGATTCGGTTCGAGAAAATCGTTGCCCGGTTTTACGGCTTCGAATCCGGCGCGCTGCGCCTCGTACACGATCTCGTAAACGGCGCGCTGCTCGGCCGTGAACGTGCCGGATATCGGCAGCGTTCGAGTGATATCCGCCGTGTAAAGCGATTCGACTTCGACCCCCGCATCGAGTAAGAGCAGATCGCCCTTGCGAATCGCACCGTGATTGTGATTCCAGTGCAGCGTGCAGGCGTGGTTTCCGGCCGCCGCGATCGTGAGGTAGCCGACGTCGTTGGCCTCGATACGCGCCCGGCTCCAAAATGCCGCTTCGACTTCCCGTTCCGATTTTGCGCGAGGCAGGATGCGAATGACGTCTTCAAACGCGCGCTTGGTTATCTCGCAGCACGTGCGCAGCTCGGCGATCTCGACCTCGTCTTTGACCAGACGCATCTCACCAAGGTGCGTCGCGAGTGCGGCATCGTTCTCCGACGCTGGGAGCGTCGCGTCGATCTTTTCGTTGTGATCGCGCACGATACGCACGTCGTGACCGCCGCCGCGCAGTTCGTCGAGATAGGTCGCTATCTGCGCGATCGGACGGCATTTGTCGACGCCGAAGTAAATCTGCGATTCGTCTACGCCGCGATGACGCCCGACCCAGAGTTCGCCATACACGCGATCGGTGAAAAATTCGGCCTGTCCGCGATTGTGAGGAGGCACGAATAAGATCGATTCGTGTTCCTTGCCGCGGGGCGCCAAGACCAGCAGCGCGCCCGGCTCGCCGTGGCCCATGAGGTACGCGAAATCGCTCGACGGGCGGAAGCGAAAGCTGGTGTCGTTCGCGCGGACCCTTTCAACGCCGGCCGGGATCACCAGATAGGAGCCGGGGTATGCGCGCGAGAGCGCTTTGCGTCGCGTTTGAAAGCTCTCGATGTGCGGGACCGTCGCGATCGTGATCGGCGCATCGAGCCAGCCCTGCGCCATGAATTCCACCAACGCTTGCGGCGTCTCGGGCGTATCGTGCGGGGCCTTCGACTGCTTGGTCTGCTCGGGCGATTTACGCGTATCCATAAGACTGCCCCGCTTCGCGAACGACCGGTTTGGCTCCCGGTCTGTCGAGTCGGCCGGCTACAGCTCGATATCCAGGCCGAGATCGAGTGCGGGCGCCGAGTGCGTGATCCAGCCGCTGGAGATCAGGTCGACGCCGCTCGCGGCGATGGCCACGATTTTTTCGGCAGTGATCGTGCCGGACGCTTCGGTGAGCACCCGGCCGGCGACGAGGGCGACGGCTTCGCGCAACTGCTCGGGCGACATATTGTCGAGCAGCACTGCGTCGACGTGCGTCTCGAGCGCCTCACGCAGCTGCGCGAGCGTGTCGACTTCGACTTCGATTTTCACCAGGTGACCCGCATTCGCGCGGCAGGCCGCAACCGCGGCCGCGATCGAACCGGCGAGCGCGAGGTGATTGTCCTTGACGAGCACCGCATCGTCGAGACCGAATCGGTGGTTGCTGCCGCCGCCGCAACGCACGGCGTATTTTTCCAACACGCGCAGACCGGGCGTGGTCTTGCGCGTGCAGACGATCTGGGCGCGATACGCGCTAACGAGATCGACGAGCGTGCGCGTCGCGCTCGCGATTCCGCTTAAATGACAGAGCATGTTGAGCGCGGTGCGCTCGCCGGTGAGCAGCGCACGGGCGGAGCAGTTCACGACGGCGACCGTACCGCCGGCCGGCGCGCGATCCCCATCGACCACGATCGTTTCGAATTCGACGGTCGGATCGAGGAGCGCAAACGCGGTGCGCGCCGCATCGAGGCCGGCGATTACTCCGGTTTGGCGTGCGACGATCCTCGCGCGAGCGCGCCGGCCGGCCGGTACGATGGAATCGGTCGTGATGTCCGCGCCGTGCCCGAGATCTTCGAGCAGCGCGGCGCGCACGATCGGCTCGACGTGCAGGCTCGCTACCTTAAGCAACGCTATGCAGTTTCATGAACGACCGTTTCGCCAACGTTTCATCGGGTTCCGGATAATCGCTGCGGTAGTGGCTGCCGCGGCTCTCCTTGCGCGCGAGGGCGGCCTGCGCGACCAATCGGCCGACCGTGAGGAGGTTGCGTAGTTCGCTGCTCTGCGCGGCGTGGTTCGCATCGAGCGCGGCAATTCGGCCGAGAGCGGCCTCCAGGCCCCGCGCGTCGCGAATCAATCCGACGTTGGCGTGCATGACGTGCCGCAGATCGCTGACCGCTTGCGCGCAATCGCTGCCGGACCGGCGTACCGGCGCGGCGTTTGAGACGATCGCCCGATACGCGGGCGCAACGGTTGCCGCAACGTCGCGCGCTACCCGCGCCGCGTAGACGAGCGCTTCGAGCAGCGAGTTGCTCGCGAGACGATTCGCACCGTGAACGCCGCTCGCACTGGCTTCGCCGCACGCCCATAAGCCGGGCACCGACGTGCGTCCCCATTCGTCCACGGCGATGCCGCCCATGTAGTAATGCGCCGCCGGCGCGACCGGCATCGCAATCGTGCGCGGATCGATGCCGGAGGCCATACACGATGCGAAAACCGTTGGAAAGCGTTGCGCGAACGCCTCGCCGATGCTCTCGCGAGCGTCGAGACTCACGTCGCGGCCGCTGCGCTGTTGTTCGAAGATCGCGCGTGCGACGACGTCGCGCGGTGCGAGTTCGGCATCCGGATGCAGTTCGAGCATGAAGCGTTCGCCGAGATCGTTGCGTAAGATCGCACCTTCGCCGCGAATGGCTTCGGTCACGAGCGGCATGGGGTCGCGCCCGATCGCGAGTGCGGTGGGGTGAAACTGTACGAACTCCATATCGCCGAGCATCGCGCCGGCGCGCGCGGCCATCGCGATACCGTCGCCGGTGGCCTCGACCGGATTGGTCGTATAGCGATAGAGCCGGCCGATTCCGCCGGTCGCGAGGATGGTCGCACCGGCCTCGAAGGCCGCCGTTTCGCCCGAGGCGGCGTCGTGCGCCACGACGCCGGCAACGCGGCCGTCGCGCATCAGAAGATCGTCGGCGATCGCGCCTTCGACGATTCTCACGTGAGGATTCGCGCGCACGGCGGCGATGAGCGTCTTGAGAATCTCGTGGCCGGTCGCGTCGCCGCCGGCTTTGACGATGCGCCGCCGATTGTGTGCGGCTTCGCGCCCGAGCGCGAGCTCGCCGTTGGCCGTCCGATCGAACCGCGCGCCGAGTTCGAGCAACTCGTCGACGCGCGCCGGCGCGTCGCGCGCCACAATTTCAACGATCGCTTCGTCCGAGAGACCGGCGCCCGCGCGTTGGGTATCGATCTTATGGAGATCGGGTGAATCGTCGGGACCCATCGCCGCTGCGATTCCGCCTTGCGCCCACTCCGTTGCGGCTCCGCTTCCGAGGCGCGTCTTGCAGAGAACGGTCACGCGCATCGGTGCGAGTTTCAGCGCCGCCATCAACCCGGCGATCCCGGCGCCCACGATCACGACGTCGGAGCGCGATGCGTTCATGACGGCTGCTTACCGTACTCCAACATGCGCTCGACCGCCGCGCGAGCGCGCCCGGCGACCTGCGGATCGATCGTGATTTCGTACTGCATCGTCTGCAGCGTCGTCAGAATCTTCGGCAGCGTGTTGCGCTTCATATGCGGGCAGAGGTTGCACGGGCGAACGAATTCCAATTGCGGGAAATTCCCGGCGACGTTGCTGGCCATCGAGCACTCGGTGATCATCACGATGCGCGGCTTTACGGGCGCGCCGGCGGCGCGAGCGACGTAATCGATCATGCCTTGGGTCGATCCGACGAAGTCCGCCTCCGCGAGCACGTCGGGCGGACACTCGGGGTGCGCGAGTACGACGAGCGATGCGTCGTCCTCGCGAAAGCGGCGGATCTCGTTTGCGGTAAAGCGCTCGTGCACTTCGCAGTGACCCTTCCAGGCGATGATCTCGACGTTGGTTTGGGAGGCGACGTACTTTGCGAGATACTCGTCGGGGAGAAAGATGACGCGATCCACGCCTAAGGCATTGACGATCTTCACCGCGTTGCCGCTCGTGACGCAAACGTCGGACTCCGCTTTAACCTCCGCCGACGTGTTGACGTAGGTAACGACCGGCACGCCCGGATATTTTTCGCGCAGCAGCCGAACGTCGGCGCCGGTAATCGATTCGGCGAGCGAACAGCCAGCGCGCAGGTCGGGGACCAGGACCGTTTTCTGCGGGCTGACGAGCTTCGCGGTTTCGGCCATGAAATGCACGCCGCAGAGCACGATGACGTCGGCGTCGGTCTTTGCGGCCTCGATGGCGAGCCCGAGCGAGTCGCCGACGATATCGGCCACCGTGTGGAAAATCTCCGGCACCTGATAGTTGTGCGCCAGAATGACGGCGTTGCGCTCGCGCTTGAGGCGATTGATGGCGGCGACGTACGGTGCGTGGATCGGCCACTCGACCGGGGGAATGATGTGCGCGACGCGCTCGAAGATCGGCGACGTCTCGGCTTCCACCTCGGGAGTGTAGGGTAGTTCGAGTACGCTCATTTCAGCAGTCGGGAGGGTTGCGGTAAGAGGCCGGGCGGACCTGCCCGGCCGTTCCCTCCTTAGAAAACGCGCCGGCGCCCTCGGGATGCGCCACATGGGCTTTGTGGTGAAAGTCGTTTTCACTCTGAGGCTTCTTGGCTAGACTAGGCTTCGTAACCCTCAGTCGATAGAGAAAGTGGAAAGCGATTCATGTTGGCACAGGTAGGTAAAGCTGCCCCGGATTTCAAGCTGCCCAGCACCAAGGGCGCGACCGGCGCAAAGGATCTCGGCAAAGAGATCAAGCTCGCGGACTACCGCGGCAAATGGCTGGTGTTCTTCTTCTATCCGCTCGATTTTACGTTCGTTTGCCCGACGGAGATCACGGCGCTCTCGGATCGGTACGCCGAATTCAAAGATCTCGATGCCGAGGTCCTCGGCGCGTCGACGGACTCCGTGCACAGCCACTGGGCGTGGATCAATACGCCGAAAGAGAAAAACGGCATCGCCGGCCTGCAGTATCCGCTCGCTGCGGATTTCACGAAAGAAACGGCCCGCGCGTACGGCGTGCTCGATGAAGCCACGGGCGTCGCGCAACGTGGCCTCTTCATCATCGATCCGCAGGGCGTACTCAAGTATGCGGTCGTCACCGACGACAGCGTTGGCCGCAGCGTCGACGAGACGATTCGCGTCCTGCAAGCCCTTCAAACCGGCGGTCTCTGCCCGGCCGAATGGAAGCCCGGCAAGCAGCTGCTGACCGTCTAGTGGCCCTACGGATGCGCAGCCCCCTCCCATCGCTGGAGGGGGTTTCGAACTGGATCAACGGCCGGCCGAACAGCGACGAGCTGTACGGCCGGCCGGTGCTCGTTCACTTTTGGTCGATCAGTTGTTACATCTGCCACGACACGGTGGAACGAGTCAACGGCTGGCGCGACACGTACGCGGGCAAGGGGCTCGCGTTCGTCAGCGTTCATCAGCCGCGCTCGGAGGCCGAACTCGACGTCGCCGCGGTGACGAAAGATGCGCTCGAAGAGATGAAGATGACGCAGCCGTGCGCGATCGACAGCGAACACACGATCGTGGAACGGTTCGCCAACCAATTCGTGCCCGGCTACTACGTTTTCAACCGCAAGCACGAACTGCGTCACTTTCAAGCCGGCGACAAAGGCTACGACCGCATCGAAGCCGCGCTCGATCGCGTGCTCGACGAGCCGGCCGAAGAGAGCGCCGGCGCGTCGTTGGAGGGTTCGCAGGCATAGATCGCGCACGTCGTGGCGTGTAGACGCTTACGAGGTGGGTGCAAAATGATACGGACGAAGGCTATCGCGGCGTTGCTCGCCGGGGCCCTGTTGCTTAGTGCCTGCGGCGGCAACGATTCGAACGCTGCCCCGCAGCCGCTGCCGAAGATCGCCGGCGAGTATACCGGCACGGTGCAAGATAGCGCGAGCGGCGCGGGGACGACTGCCGTTACCTTTTCGCAAAGCGGCTCGTCGGTGGGCGGAACGCTCGCCATGACCTATGGGGCTGCGAAGATCGACAACGCGCTCGCGCTGACGATTTCGTCCGGCGGCGGATTAGCCGGAACCGCGCTCGCTACAATCAACAATGCGACGTGCGCGTTTCACTTCACCGGCACGTACGACGAAACGACCAATCGCGTAACCGGATCGTACGCGGCGGCGAGCGGGTGTGCCGGACAGACCGGCACGTACGTCCTCGACCGGCAATGCACCGATCCGGTGCTGAATTCGGATCGCCGGCGAACGCTCGGAGGCGCGGTCCCCTGTTAGACTGCGGCGGCTTGCGCTAGCGCCTGCTCTTCCGGCCACCCCGCCCCTTCGGCGAAGCATGCCTGCAGTTCGCGCTCGTCGAGGCTTCGGCGAAGTGAGTCCACGAGATCGTCTTGAATGCGCGCGTCACTGGCTACCGGCTGCCAGTCGAGTTCCCCCAGCCGGGCGCGCGCGTAGCCGAATAGTCGCGCCGCACCAAGCGGATCGCTACGGTTCGCGAGCACCGCGAGGTATGCGATCGCAAGCGACGTGAGAATCGGATGCGAGATGCCGGCAGCTAAAGCAAACGCTTCGCGCACGATGCCCGCAGCGCGTTCGTAGTCGCCAAGGGCAAGCCCGTAGCCGGCTGCGTTCGAGAGTACGAACGGCTTTTCGGCGGGGCCGACGATCTGCAGCGCTTCGTTTGAGAGATCGATCGCCCGTGCGAAACAGCCGGCGACGCTTTCGGAGTCGGCCCACCAAAGGAGGGCGCGTCCCGTTTCGTCGTCGCGGCCGAGATCGCGAAATAGCGCGACGCTTTCGGCAAACTGCGCGCGGGCCGTTTCGATATCGTCGGCTCCCAGTGAAAAAGCGCAGCGCTGCAACGTCGCGGCTAGTAAGCGCCGGTCACCCGTTTCGCGGGCGCGCGCGAGCGCCTCGATGGCGAGCGCGGCGGCTTCGCCGTAGCGAGCTTGGCGCCCGTACTGTTGCGCCAATTGCGAGAGCGCGCGCGTCAGGCCGCGAGCGTCGTTCGTTTGGCGATAAAGCGCGACCGATCGCTCGACGTTTTCCAGCGCTTTGCGCAGATCCATCTGATTGTTGTAGAGCATCGAGAGGCCGTACCGTAATCGGGCTTCGATCGCGCGATCCACGGTGGGCCGCGACTCGAGAGCTTTTTCACACCAGCCGATCGCCTCGCGCAATAGCGAGAGCCGCATGAAAATGGGCACGACGTCCGCCGCCATCTGCGCGCCCAGCGCACCGTCGCGGTCTCGCTCCAGCGTCGCCGCGAGAGCGGATCGAAAGTTATCGAGTTCGGGCCGCAATGCGGCGAGCCAGCCGGGTCCGGGGGCGATATCCCACTCTGCGTAGGCGGCGCCCGCGAGGCCGGAAAAAAATTCGGCATGGCATTGCGAAAGCCAGCGGCTCTCGCCCGACTTGTCGACCCGCTCGCGCGCGTATCGCTGGATCGATTCCAGCAGATGATAGCGGTGAGGCGCCTCGCCGGCGTCGGCAACGACGAGCGATTTGTCGACCAGCGATGAGAGGAGATCGAGCGCGGCCCATTCGTCGAGTGCGTCGTTCTCGCAGACCGCCGCGGCGGCCGCGAGCGTGAATCCGCCCGTAAAAACGGCCAGGTGGCGAAAGAAGCTCCGATCGGTGTCGTCCAGCAGTTCGTAGCTCCAGTCGATCAATGCCCAGAGCGTTTGGTGGCGCGGCTGCGCGGCGCGATCGCCGCCGCGCAGCACGCGAAATCGCTCCTCGATACGCCGCGAAAGATCGTCGAGCGAGTGCGTGCGCAAGCGCGATGCCGCAAGTTCGATGGCGAGCGCGATCCCATCGAGGTGACCGCAGATCTCCGCTACCTTTGCATCGTTCGAATCGTCGAGCGAGAACCCGGGGCTTGCCGTCTGCGCGCGCTCGACGAAGAGCCGCAGGCTTTCGCGATCGGGCAACGGCGATACGCGATAGACGCGTTCTCCGCCGACGTTGAGCGCTTCCCGGCTGGTTGCGAGTATCGTTACTTGCGAGGCGCATTCGAGAATCGCCGCCGCGATTCGCGCGGCCTCCGCAACGACGTGCTCGCAGTTGTCGAAGACCAGCAGCAGGCGGCGATCCTTCAGATAGTCCAGGAGCGCGTCGAGCGGCGGCCGGTCGACATGCTGCGAGACTCCGAGCACGGCGGCGATCGTACCGGCGACGATCGCGGGATCGGCGACCGGCGCCAGATTGACGAACCACGCGCCGCCGTCCATATCGTCGAGCAGCTCGGCCGCGACTTGAAGCGCGAGCCGCGTCTTGCCGACGCCTCCGGTACCGGCGATCGTCACGAGGGGGGCACTGCGCTGCAGCTCTTTGATGCAGTCGATGTCGTCGCCGCGCCCAATGAAGCTCGTGCTTTGGCGAGGCAGATTGTTGGGGACGGCATCGAGCGATCGCAGCGCCTTGAACTCCGATTGCAAGCCGGGCGCGATCAGCTGATAGACACGTTCGGGCGTCGTGAGATCCTTCAGGCGAAACACGCCCAACGGCCGCAGGGCGATCTCCGGCTCGAGCGTCCCCTCGATGAGTTCGGCTGCGATTGCGGAGAGCAGTACCTGCCCGCCGTGCCCGGTAGCCAACAATCGAGCGACGCGGTTGACCGCGGGACCAAAGTAATCGCCGGAGCGTTCGTCGGCGTCGCCGACGTGGATCGCCATGCGCACGCGCAGGCCCTTCACGGCGGACCAGTCGACTGCCGCCAGGGTTCGCTGGGCGTATAATGCCGCTTCCAGCGCGTCTCGCGCCCTTGCGAACGTCGCGCAGAACGCATCGCCGACGGTCTTGAAGACGTATCCTCGATGCGCTTCGATCGCCGAGCGCATCAGGGTGTCGTGCCGATGCACCGCCGACTGCATTGCGTCCCGGCCGGCCTCCCAACGAGCCGTGCTGCCTTCGATATCCGAAAACAAAAAAGCGACGGTGCCCGAAGGCGGCACCGGCGAACGGCGGCTAACAAGGTCCGGATCGGCCGGCATGGCCTGAAGTTCGACGGACCCGCTGCCGTCCATTGCCGGAATTTTGATGCAAGTTTGACGGCCGCCACGAAACATAACTATTAATTCTTTGGTAGGCTGGCTATCATGATTTTCCGACGCGCATGCGCCGCCGCTATTCTGGGTCTCGCAGTTCTCGCGACGATCGTCCCCGCCGATGCGTCGACCGATCACAACGCGCACTTCACTGCGGTTCGAGCGGTCTCGCCGCCGCCGCTTGAGGCCGACCTGTCCTCCCCGATTTGGCAGACGGCGCTCAAGGCCACCGGCTGGTACGATTTTACGACCAAGGCGCCTGCGCCGCTGCAGACGACCGCGTATCTTCTGTACGACGACAAGAATCTGTACGTCGGCATCTACGCGCAACAGGCCGGCACGCCGATCGTCGCCCCGCAAACCGTCGACAACGCGGGCGTGCTCACCGACGACCACGTCTCGTTCTCGTTCGACACCTCGGGCGGCGGTTCGCGCGTCTATTCGTTCAAGGTCAATCCGCACGGCGTACACGACGAGACCTCCAGCGAGAACGCGCGCTACGCGCCGCCGTGGACGAGTCTCGCGAAAGTGCTTCCCAATGGCGACTACGTTGTCGTCATGGTGATTCCGCTCTCGATCATTCGAGCCCAAAGCTCCCCGGTGCAGACGTGGCGCTTCAATTTCGTGCGCTTCGTTGCGGGAACCAACGAAGAGTACACGTGGGCTTACGACCCCACGCAGACCGACGTCGGATCCGCGCAATTTTGGCCGACGCTCGACGGGATTCGGATTCCCGTCACGGCCGCTCGGCCGCGTCCGCACGCCGACGTGTATGCGTTGGGCAGCGCCGGCGGCGACAACGGCCGATTTCAGAACGGCATCGGAAGCTTCCAATCGACGCGGCAACGCAACGTCGGGCTCGATCTCACCTATCCATTTACGAACACGCTGGCGTTCGTGGGGACGATAAACCCCGACTTCTCGAACGTCGAACAAGACCAGACTACCATCGCGCCGCAAGAGTTCCAGCGCAATCTTTCCGAGTATCGCCCGTTCTTCGCGCAAGGATCGAGCTATATCAACGCGCTGCCGAACATTTCGATCAACGCGCCGGCGGACTCACTTTTTTACACGCCGTCGATCGGCATATTCGATCGCGGGTTTAAGGTCGAGGGAACCTCAGGCCGCGGCTCCATCGGAGCGCTCAATACGATTGGGAATTCGCTGTACGCCGGCCGTCTCGACGACACCGCCTTCGGGTACGCCTACAGGGTTCCGGACAACTCGTTTACAGCCGCCGTCGAAGGCGTGCTGGCCAATCACGACGGCGACGCGCGCTGCGGCGGAGTCCGCTGCAACGACGATACCTACGGCATTTCTTTGCTCGCGTCCAACCCACGCAACGGTGCGTTGACGGTTTTGAGAATGGCGACCGAGCATGGGTCGCTCGTGACCGCGCCGGGAGAATCGAACAACGTGTTGCTCACGGAGGGCTTCCAGACGGCACGACTCTCCGGTGGCCTCGTGTATCGCGACGTCGGCCCGCAATACGCGCCGCTCGACGGATTCACGCTCATCAACGACATCCGCGGAACCCAAGGTTTCGTAAGCTACAATGGAACCGGCCGGGGTGCGATCAAGTCGTACAACGTGGGTATCGTCGGCGACCGGTTTCGCGACCGCTCCGGAAGGTTGCGTGAGGCCGATTACAGCGGCAACGTCTCGGTGACGTTCAAGAATCTGCTCTCGGTCAACTACTATCCCGGAACGTCGTTTCTCGCGTCTTACGATGCCCCGTATCCGGTTTACAGCGGGCGTCATCTGTTTGCCTACAATCAACCGACCGTGCAAGTCGGCTACAAAGACGGAACGCCGACGCCGATCGACGCATCGTATTCGCTCGGCTCGTTCGGGGGCGCGTTCGTGCAACAGCTCTCGGCATCCACGTCGCAGAAACTGGGACGCGGCGTCTACAGCGTGAGTCTCGAGTACGACGGCACGCTCGCGCGCGCGCTCGCCGGAATCCCGGCCGGGAATATCTTCGGATTCGTACCGGGCTACACGCTCGACTCGCAATGGCTGCGGCGCATCTCTTTGACGCGCTCGTTCGGAAAAGACGCGAGCCTCGCAATCGGATACCGCGCGATCAACGGCTACGGCGGATTTGCGGTTCCGGGTAAGGACCTTGCCGTGTCGTTTCATCGGCGCTTCCGCAATCAGGACGAACTCTACCTCGATTTCGGAACGCCGGCCTCGCCCAAGACGCTCAACCGCTTCATCGTGAAATACGTCTTTCACACCGGCGGCGCTTCGGGAACCTGATCGCCGGCCCTGCATGACAAGGCGTGCGGCGGGCGAAAGAGGGCGCGATGGAACTTGGTTTGCAAGCTCGCCCGACGTCTGCGACTGCCGATCGACGGGTCGAACTGACCATTCGCGGTCTCATCCTCGGAGCCGCAATCACGCTGATCTTTACGGCGGCGAACGTCTACCTCGGGCTGAAAGTCGGGTTGACGTTCGCGTCGTCGATTCCCGCAGCGGTCATTTCGATGGCCGTGCTGCGCGCATTTAAGAACGCGAGCATCTACGAGAATAACATCGTGCAAACGGTAGCTTCGGCGGCCGGCACGCTTTCGTCGATTATCTTCGTTCTTCCGGGACTGGTGATGATCGGCTGGTGGAGCGGTTTCCCGTTCTGGCAATCGTTCGGCATTTGCGCGATCGGCGGAATCCTCGGCGTGATGTACACGGTTCCGCTGCGTCGCGCGCTGGTGACGCAATCGGATTTGCCGTATCCCGAGGGCGTGGCCGCCGCCGAGGTTCTCAGAGTCGGTTCCGGCGCTCGCGATCTCGCCGAGAATAAAGCGGGCTTGCTCGTGCTCACGGTTTCATCGGTGGTGTCGGCACTCTTTGCCGCCATCGTCGCCGCGCGCGTCTTTACCGCCGAAGTCGCCACGTATTTTCGCGTCGGTTCGTCGGCGACCGGCATGGGAGTCGCGCTCTCGATGGCGCTCATCGGTGCGGGGTATTTGATCGGACTCTCCGTCGGTATCGCTATTCTCGTGGGGCTCGTTATCGCTTGGGGTATCGCGACGCCGGTTCTGACGGCGATGCATCCGGCGGCGGGTCCGGCAGCCGCAGTCGCCACCGCCGTGTGGTCGCAGAAAGTTCGCTTTATCGGCGCCGGCGCGATCGGCATTTCCGCTATCTGGACGCTCGGACGACTCGCGCGGCCGGTGTGGGGCGGCGTACTCTCCGCGATCGCCGCATCGCGTCCGATGGGCGCCGCGGAGCGCGCGGAACTTCCGCGCACCGAACGCGATATTCCGATCGGACTCGTCGCGCTCATTAGCGTGCTGTGCCTGGCTCCGCTGGCGCTGTTGTTGGCGTCCTTTCTTTCGGGCGGCGTGCTCGGTTCGCTCATCGTTCCGCTCGTGATCGGCGCCATCGTCTACATCGTGATCGCCGGATTTCTGGTCGCCGCGGCGTGCGGATACATGGCGGGGTTGATCGGCTCGTCGAACAGCCCGGTCTCGGGATTGGCGATTCTCGCCGTCATCGGCGCATCGCTGTTGCTGCTGGTCGTCGTACGGCATGCGAACGCGGCGGCGGGGCACGCGCTGGTCGCTTACGCCTTGTTTGTTACGGCCGTTTTGGTTGCGGTCGCAACGATCGCAAACGACAACCTGCAAGACCTAAAAACCGGCCAACTCGTCGACGCAACGCCGTGGCGGCAGCAGGCGGCACTCATCGTGGGCGTGGTGGTCGGCGCGATCGTCATCCCGCCGATTCTCGATCTGCTCAATCGCGCGTACGGTTTTGCCGGCGCGCCGGTCGTGCACGGCTCCGGCGCCGCCGTCGCGCAGGCGTTGCCCGCACCGCAAGCGACGCTGATCTCGGCGCTCGCAAAGGGTGTTATTCAAGGGAAGATCGACTGGGGCTTGATCGGCGCCGGCGTGATCATTGGATTGTTCGTTATCCTCGTCGACGAAGCGTTGCGGCGCACCGGGAAATTCCAATTGCCGCCGTTGGCGGTCGGCCTCGGTATCTATCTTCCCGCCTCCACGACCGGGCCGGTCGTCATTGGAGCGGTCCTGGGCTGGGCCTATACGCGCTGGGTAAAGAACGATGCGAACGGCGACGTTGCGAAGCGACTCGGCGTGCTGATCGCGTCGGGCCTGATCGTCGGCGAGAGCATATTCGGCGTTTTCCTCGCGGCGCTCATCGTGTTTACCGGCAAGGCGACGCCGCTGGCGGTCGTCGGCGACGGATTCGCCGTTCCCGCGACCGTGTTAGGCGTGATCGCTTTCGTTCTTGCCAACCTCGGTCTCTTCGCATGGTCTCGCCGGCTGGCGCGCTAGTCCGCGCGAAATTCACCATCGATTTGCCAAACATTAATGGTTCGGGTTCGCGGATCGCCGTATAGTTAAAGTCTCTCGATGCCAAACGGCATCGGGCAGAGTTTGTTGTGAAATAGGTGATCACCATGGCAACGACCCTCCAAAGAGCCGAATCAAAAAGCCTTAACGCAGCGGAAGAGACGCGGGAATTCCCCAAAGGAAAGCTCGAGCTCGTCACCGTCGGCGGAGCCCTCATCGGACGCGCGACGTTCCAACCCGGTTGGAAGTGGTCCGAGAGCGTGAAACCGATTGCAAAGACGGAGTCCTGCCAAGCGCCGCATTTGGGATACGTCATTTCCGGGCGTATGACCGCAGTGACCGACGACGGCACGACGTTACACTTCAAACCGGGCGACGCAATGGCGTTGCCGCCGGGACACGATGCGTGGATCGAAGGTAACGACCCGTGCGTCGTCGTCGACTTCACGGGATTCGCAGACTACGCAAAACAGTAGACATTTCCGCGCGTAACACAAAACTAAGTCGCCCCCCTCACCTTGTCGAAGCACGAGCTTGTCGAAGCACGGGCGCGCCAAACGGGGCCGGCGACTTCTTTTTGCGGCACGATCGGAATAAGAACTTGTTTTTAAGGATGGCACTTGCTTTAAAAAAGTGATGTGCTATACTTGCGATACCTCCGATTACAACGCATAAGGGAGAAACCGTATGACGACCACCACGCTCCAATTCAGCCCCTATATTTTCTTTTACGGACGCTGCGAAGAAGCGCTCGATTTCTACAAGAGCGCCATCGGCGGAACGTACGAAATGCAGCGGTTTGAGGGCTCGCCCATGGCCGAGGGCATGCCCGCCGGCGACGGCAACAAAGTCATGCACTCCACCTTCAAGGGCCCAGGGTTTACGTTTATGGCCTCGGACGGCCCCGACACCAAAAAGATCGATCCGGAAACCGGCAATATCACGCTTTGTCTGACGGCGCCCGATGCGGCCGAGGGCGAGCGCGTTTTCAACGCCCTCTCGAACGGAGGCAAGGTCAAGGTGGCGTTTTCAGACGCGCCTTGGGGAGCCGGGAAGTTCGGGGTGTTCGACGATCGGTTCGGAATCGAGTGGATGGTGACCGCGGACTAACGAGGCGCCCCGCGCTATACTAACGACATGTGCCGAAGCATCCGTATCCTGTTCAACTCCGATCCGCCCGCAACCGAAGACGAGATCCGGGCGGCTTCGCTTCAGTTCGTTCGCAAGCTCTCCGGTTTTGCGAAACCCTCGCACGCGAACGGAGCGGCGTTCGATCGCGCGGTCGACGACGTCGCGGCCGTGGCGCGAGGACTGATGGAGTCGCTCGTGACCTCCGCCGCGCCGCGCGACCGCAAGCGGTTACCAGGCGCGCGAGCCTAACGCCGCGCGCCAAATTCGTTGGCTGGTTAAAAGGTCGGGGATTCTGCGATCAGGTCTTGCGCGTAGCGGGCCAGCGATCTGTTATACCGCGGCAAGTACGCGGAGAGCGCGGTGAGCGCGACGGAAACGGCCTCGCGCTCGCGCCCGGCGTCGACGAGTGCTAACGCGAGGAAACCTCTGACCGCTCCATCCAATGCGTCCGATCCCGCATCGAGTTCGGCCGCGAGCAGCGCTACTGCGGCTTGCGGGTCGCCCAGATTTCGACGCGAGCTGGCCAGCTGAACGATCGCGCGCCGGCGGCGCTCCGCGCTCAAGCCTGCCTGCAACGCAGCCTCGTACAGGGGCACTGCGAGATCGGGATGGCCGGTGGAATCGCGCGCTCCGGCCCGCTCGAAAAATCCGATAGCGCTCCCCGGCGGCAACTCGGCGGCTAGCGCGTCCATCAGGGCGATGAACTCGCTCTCGGAGTGGTCGTCGATAGCGGCCCAAAGTACTTCCAGACGCTTTTCCCAAGCGGCATGCGCGTTGTTCTCATCGTTCACTTCGGGATTGTACCGCCGGCGTCGGAGGGGTCCTTCCGGCAACTTGACATGTGACCATATGGTCACCTATAATGCGGAAAGTGGACGCAGTCTTCAAGGCGCTGGCCGACCCGAACCGGCGCGAACTCCTGGACCAGCTCTTCAAGCGCGACGGACAGACGCTCGGCGAACTTTGCGAGTATTTGGACATGTCGCGATTCGGCGCGATGAAGCACCTGCGCATACTGGAAGACGCGCAACTCGTTGTGACGCGTCGCGTCGGGCGCGAAAAATTTCACTACTTAAACCCGGTGCCCATTCAACGCGTGTACGATCGATGGGTCAGCAAATACGCTGCCGGGGTGGCAAAGACACTATCAACGCTAAAAGACACATTGGAGAAACGATGAGCCAAGAAGTACGCCACGTCTATCAAGTGTATATCCGCACCACGGCGGAAACGTTGTGGGATGCCATTACGAATCCCGAGGTAACCGAGAACTATTTCTTTGGAGGCAGGTTCGAATCGGACTGGCGAGCCGGATCGCCGCTGGTTCTGCGGGATCCATCGGATAACGAGATCATGCTCGACAACACCGTGATCGCCGCCGATAAGCCGCATAAGATCGTTCACACGTTCAAGCCGGGCGGCGCGACGAGCGAACCGTCTCGCGTGACCTGGGAAATCAAACCCGTGGGTGAGGTCTGTTTACTCGAGGTGACGCACGAGTTCGACGACGCGAATTCGCCCGACGTGGCGGGAACTCAGAACGGCTGGCCGATCGTGCTCTCGGGCCTCAAAACGTACCTCGAGACCGGCGCGCGGCTGAACGTCCCGATGCCGAGCGCCGCCGGCGCTTAAGCGCTAAATCTGGAACGTTTGCGCGAAGGTCGTCAGCAGCTTTGGATCGCCGGTGATGCTGACGACCTTCTTTTTCAAAGCCTCTTGCGGCGTAATCTCGCGCGCCATCAGCGCGCGGATTCCGGGCCCGGCTACGATGATCAGGTCGGGCTTGGGTAACGGTCCGCGGCCGACGGTCACCGTGCGGTTTCGCACCTGCGCGTTCACGACGATCTCGCCGAGGCGCAGTTCGTAATTTACGCTGCCGCGCGCCGCCGATTCTGGACGGAAGGTGGAGAGCAGCGCCGTCGCCATCGAATCCTCGGTCACGATCTCGTCGCGGCGCGGATCCCCCAGGCGTTTGGCGCCCCAGCGCCCGAGCGCGATGACCGGCTCTTCGAGTTCGCGGCCCACTTCGGTCAGCTCGTACACGATTGCGTTGGAGGGGCGCGGCACGACCGCGCGCACGACGACGCCCGATTCTTCTAGTTCCTTGAGCCTGGCCGTTAAAATATTGCTCGGGATGCCGGGCAGGCCGCGCTGTAGATCGCTAAAGCGCTTGGGGCCGACGAGCAGGTCGCGAACGATAAGCAACGCCCAGCGCTCGCCGACGACTTCGAGCGCTCTTGAGAATCCGCAGTATTGACCGTAAGTCCGTGCCGGCACGCTACCAGTATAGTATAAACTTGCATCTTTGCATACTGCTTGTCTTTAGCAAGCGCATGCGCTATAATGCCCCGTACCGGAAAGTGAGGCCGCGCTATGCAAAAGATCGTCCCGTTCCTGTGGTTTGAGAACAAGGCCGAAGAGGCCGCGCATTTTTACGTGTCGATCTTTAAGAACTCAAAGATCGAAGATATCAGCCGCTATGGAGACGCCGGCCCCGGACCGAGCGGTTCGGTGATGGTTGTGGAGTTTCAACTAGACGGGCAAGATTTTATGGCGATCAACGGCGGCGAATCGCCTGCGCTTGCCGGCCCGGCGGCGATCGCGCTATTCGTGAATTGCGAAACGCAGCCCGAACTCGACACCCTGTGGGAGAAGCTCTCCGAAGGCGGTGAGATTCTCCAATGCGGCTGGCTGCGCGACAAGTACGGCTTTTCGTGGAACATCGTTCCCGTGGGTTTGGGCGACGTGCTGGGCGGCCCCGATCCCGTCAAATCGCAGCGCGCGATGAAGGCGATGCTCCAGATGAAAAAGCTCGACATCGATGCGCTAAAAGAAGCGTACGCCGGCGGATAGGTTTATAGAAGCCGGAGCTGCATAAAGGTTGGCGAGGCGTATTCCACCTCGCCATACGGGTCGCATCGCTGGAATCCAAGCGCGAGATATAGCGTGTAGGCGGCGCGCAAACGCTCGCGATCGGTGTCGAGCACGACCCGGCTGTGCCCGCGCCGGCGCGCGACGTCGATAAGGCCGGCGAGCAAAGCGCGTGCGACGCCCAGTTTTCGATACGATGGCTTGACGTAAAGTCTTTGAATTACTCCGGTCGATGCATCGAGTGGAATCAAGGCGACGCAGCCCGCGGGTGCGTCCTCAACCGTGGCGACGAAGAGCGCGTTCGGCGGCCCATAGTTGCGGCGCAGATTCTCGAGTTCGCGTTGCAGCGCCGCATGTCGAAGTTCCGCCGGCAGGGCGTTCTCATACTCGACGACCAGGTCGCGAAACGCGCGAAAATCCCGCGCACTCCCGACGAGCCGGATGCGTGCGCTCGCCTTCGATTGCAAAGCGTTCTTCGCTCCCGTCTACCGATCGATCATCTTCATCTGCGGGTCGCTATAGCGCGGGCCTGCGACCTTATCCGGCGCGAGGGCCGCGTCGAGTTCGGCCATCTCCCCGGCGCCGAGCATCACGCTAGCCGCGCCGACGTTCTCTTCCAAGTAACTCCGCCGTTTCGTACCGGGAATCGGCACGATATCCGGACCCTTGTTCAGCAACCACGCGAGCGCGATCTGCCCCGGCGTCGCATTCTTCCGCGACGCAATCTCGCGCACGGCGTTGGCCGCACTCACGTTCGCGTCGAAATTCGCACCTTGGTAGCGGGGATCGTTGCGGCGAAAATCTCCCTCGGGATACTCCTCCGCGCGCTTTACTGCGCCGGTGAGAAAACCGCGCCCGAGCGGTGAAAACGGCACGAGGCCGATGCCGAGTTCGCGCAAGAGTGGAATGATGTGCGGCTCGAGGTTGCGCTCCCATAGCGAATACTCGCTTTGCAGCGCCGCGATGGGGTGCGCGGCGTGCGCGCGCCGGATCGTTTGCTCGCCGGCTTCCGATAAGCCGAGGAAACGAACCTTGCCTTCGCGCACGAGCTCGGCCATCGCGCCGACCGTTTCCTCGATCGGAACGGCGGGATCGACGCGGTGCTGATACAGCAAGTCGATGCGATCGGTCGCGAGCCGCCGCAGCGATCCAAGGACGGCTTCCCGCACGTGTTCGGGCCGGCTATCCAGCCCCACGATGCCGCCTTCGCCAAAACGAAAGCCGAATTTCGTTGCGATGACGACGTCGTCGCGCCGGCCGCGCAGCGCTCGACCAAGCAGTTCCTCGTTGGTGTACGGCCCGTACGCCTCGGCGGTATCGAAAAACGTCACGCCAAGATCGATCGCACGATGGACCGTCGCAATGGACTCCCGTTCGTCGCGCTCCTCCGGGCTGCCGTAGGACTGACTCATCCCCATGCACCCCAGGCCAAGTGCGGAAACGGTGAGGCCCGGCGTCCCGAGCGTACGAGTACTCAACATAGATCGCTCCTTACCGGCGAATGTGTCACATGCCGTCGCCGCGGCCGCTTATCCCTGTGACTGCATTTCGGATGAGGTGGTTCCATTTGAACTATGCGCTAGGGCGCCACGTTTACGGCTTGGCTTCAATTGGTTTCGGCATCTGTGCCTTGGCGTGGCACGACATCAACAATTTGCAGCAGATCAAGGCGCTTGGGAACGGTCCTCACCACCAGGCGCTCACCGGCATTTTGGCGATCGTCGAAATCGCTGGAGGCGTAGCCGTGCAATGGCCGAGAACGGCCCGGGCCGGTGCCCTCGCCTTGGGCGCGATCTATGTGATCTTCGCTCTGCTGGCGCTACCGTCCATCGTCGCGCATCCGCTCGTCTACAACGGCTTCGGAAATTTCTTCGAACAATTCTCCTTAGCCTCGGGGGCCGCGATTCTCTATGCGTGTTCCGGGCCGATCGCTTCGGCCCGAACGACACGCTTGGCGCGGATCGCCTACTATGCGTTCGGCGTTTGCGTCGTCTCGTTCGCGTTGGAACAGCTCTTTTATCTCGCTGCGACGTCGAGTCTCGTTCCGAAATGGATTCCGCCGGGGCAAATGTTCTGGGCCGTGACAACCACCGTCGCGTTTGCTCTTGCCGCCATCGCTATGCTCGCGGGAATCGCCGCATTGCTTGCCGCTCGATTAACGACGGCAATGCTCCTGGGTTTCGGTTTGCTAGTGTGGGTGCCGGCGCTCTTTGCCGTTCCCCACAGTTTCGAGAACTGGTCCGAAGGCCTGGAAACGCTCGCGATCGCCGCATCGGCATGGATCGTCGCGGACTACCTCGTGCAACGCCGCCCGGCGCATTCTTCCCGCCGATGAATGGCAGGTCCGGCCCGATGAACGTCAGCGTCGCGCCATCGTCGGTGCGCCATACCGTGCCGGCACGCGGATAGACGATCGGAACGCGATCCGCGGCCCGACGTGGTCGCTTAAAAACCCGCGCTCACATCGCGACCCCTAGGCAATCTGCCGGTTCGAAGGGATGAGATGGAAGCTGGGGCGCTTCGATGGCGTCGACCGTCGACTCGATAACTCGAACGGCACCGGGTTCGATTCCCGGGCGCTCCAGCCGCGACAACGTTGCTGTTGCGGCGCTCCCGGCGATGTGCTATGTTCGGGTTGGGTTATCGAGTCGACACACACGTCGAAGCGCGCGAGGCGCCGCAGAAATGCGGCGCCTCGATCGTCTTCCTGGGCGCAACCGCTGCGCCGTGCTCGAGAACTGAGCTGTCGGCCCTGTCGCTCACCTTGACGAGGAATAGGCCTGCAGCCACATATCACGCATCGTTTCAAGTTGCACGGTTGTTCCATTTGTAGTAACCGTCGCAGCCGCATCTTCATCCGTTCGATAGATGCGAGCGCCTGCGTTCTCAAGCGTCTCTATCGTTGAGGGCGCCGGGTGGCCGAAGAGATTGTGCCGGCCGACCGAAACAATCGCGTATCGTGGGTTGACGGCCGCGATGAATGTAGGTGATGAGCTGTAAGCGCTGCCGTGATGCCCGACTTTCAATACCTCTGCATGAAGGTTAACACCCTCGTTTAAGAAACGCTGCTCTGCTGCAACGCCGGCGTCGCCTGTGAACAGCATGCGGAAGTGCCGGTACTCTAGCATAAACGCGATCGAGTTGTCGTTGATGGCATTCTTCCCGGCGATGAATGGCAACGATGGCCCGATAAACGTCAGCGTCACGCCATCGTCGGTACGCCATACCGTGCCCGCACGCGGATAGACGATCGGAACGCGCTCCGCGGCAGCCGTATCGAGGCAGTCGTGGTACGCGTGTCCGCCGTACACTTGTCCGCTGTCGGCAATCTCGGCGACGCGGATCTTGCGCAACACGGGGGCGCATCCCCCAACGTGATCGCCGTGCGGATGCGATAGAAGGAGCGCGTCGAGATGGTGGATGCCGCTGCGGAGTAGAAACGGAACGACCACGCGCTCGCCGATGCGCTCGGCGCTGGAGTCTCCCGGGCGCGGCGCGCCGCGTTCGAGGCGGCCGCCCCCGTCCACGAGTAACGCGTGGCCGCCCGGCGTTTGAATGACGATCGAATCGGCCTGGCCGACATCGAGGACCGTTACGCGCAACCGATGATCCGGCACGCGCGGCGGCGCGATCACGGCGATTGCCGCCAGCGCGAGTGCCGATAGTGCGGCGCGTCGCCGGCCCATTCGCCAGAGCGAGGCGCCGCCGACCACCGCCGCTTCGTAGCATGCGATCGCCCACGACGGCGCGGGAGTGACTGGAATCGACGAACCCGGAAGCGACGCTACGGCGTGCACGCTTGCGGTCATCCACGCAAAGAGCCAAGCGTTGATATTGGCAACGCCCTGTGCGAGCGGCGCTACCGGGCTTAAAAGAAGTTGAACGAAGCCGAGGAGCATCGTCGCACCGACGGCGGGTACGACCGCCAGGTTCGCCAGCACCGCGTAAGGCGAGAACGTGTTGAAGATTGCCGCCGTCAACGGCCACGTTCCCAACTGCGTCGCGATCGTGAGCGTAACGCCTTCGCGGACGC
>DATBTN010000034.1 GCA_036559195.1 Candidatus Baltobacteraceae bacterium | reverse complement strand
GACGCAATGCCGATGCTCACCGTAATCACGCCGAAGTTCGAATCGGGATTCGGCAGCTTGCGATTTTTCACCGCAACGCGAATGCGTTCGGCGAACTCGGTCGCGCCCGCCTCGGTGGAGGCGCCTAAGAGCACGACGAATTCTTCACCGCCGAATCGCGCGACCATATCGGTCTTGCGACCCAGACAGCTCATGATCGCTTGACTCACTTCCTGCAGTGCCTGATCGCCGCGCAGGTGACCGTACCGATCGTTGAATGCTTTGAAGAAATCGATGTCGATGACCATCATCGTAACGGTGCTCGCGTGGCGGTGTGCGTGCGAGAGGACGTAATCGAAACGCTCGTCGAAGGCGCGCCGGTTGGGGAGCCCCGTCAGATCGTCGTGCGACGCGAGATTCGCCAGCCGCCCGTAAAGCACGGTCGTCTCCGAGAGAACGCTCAATAGCACCGTCGTGCACGCGATCAGCGCGTCGATCGACGACGCGTAGCGGCTGAGCGGGAAATTGTGCGAACCGACGATAGCGAAGAGCGCGGCTTCCAGCGCGGAAGCCCAGAGCGCGACGAGAAGCCAGAGCCGCAGGCTGGTACGTTTGCTCGCCCAGGTTAGTGCGATCGTGAGCGCGAGCGCGTGCAGCAGCACGACGCCGATCGCGAAAAGCGCCGTCGATCGTTCGAGAGCCGAGAAACCGAAGACGAGTGCGGAGAACGACAACAGGGCGGCACACAAAAAACCGACGATTCGCAGCGCCCGCTCCGAGCTATCGCCGCGACTTCCGATCAAGCGTTCGAACGTAACGTAGAGTAGAATGCCCAGCGGGAAGGCTACGAGCGAGCTGGCCACCAGGCCGCGCGATTCGAGCGGGAAAACGAGCTGGGCGACGGCGAGCACGCCCATCGTTAAATACGTCGCAAAGAGCATCGCGAACGGTACGCCGCGGTTGGTGCGCAGGTGACCGAAGAGCATGACCGCCGTAAGCGAAAGAGCGGCGAAGTCGACACCGGTCGTAAACGTGGAGTACGTGGCGGGCGAGATCGGCCGCAGCAATACGGGCAACGTTCCGAGCACCGTAACGTATAACAAGACCTTCGCTGCAAATACTGCAGCGCGGCGTTGTCTCGGGTTAAACTGCGAACTCGCTACGTTTAACAAATGACGGTACCGCCGGTGCCATAAGGACGGCGACGACTCGTTGTGCCCATATCATCCATGATGCTTCCCTAGAATAGCGCCTTCGAGGTCCCAAGCCCTAGGCGGTTGGCTAAGGATGAAACCTTCGGCTCATAAAATGCGGACGATTTTGGCGCCGCATAACCAAGGCTTAACAATCGACCGTCTCCTTGCGCTAAGACAGGTGACGGGCCGCCGGGTGGAAAGAGCAGGGCATGCACAATGACGATGCCGAGACCGACGCGCTCGAAGCGACCCAGGTTAAGAAACATCTCTCGCCCGAACTGCTCGCGTTGTTGCGCAAAGCGCAGGACGAAGAGACCGCCGATGCGAGCACGCTCGAAATCGTCGCCGCAATCGCGCGCGCGTTTACCGACTCCGGCCTTCTCGAGTTCGTTTACCTGCCCGAGGACGAGGACGACGAGCGCCATGCCGATCCGGACGACGAGCCCGTCGCCTGGTTTGCCGTAGAGCAAGTGGAAGTCGACGCCGAACGCGGCAGCGTCATTCTTTTCGGCGACGTCACGCACGTTCTCAATCCGCCGATCACCCTCGAAGGCATCGAAGACGACGAGGACGAGGACCGCTAAGGTTTCCGCTCCAATACATTCTGCACGCACGCAATCGTTACGGGAGGTTCGCACGAATGGATCGCAAGTTTACTCGCTCCGACGCGCTCAAATCCCTGATCGTCCTACCGGCACTCGCCGCGGCGATCATCGAAACGACCGACACCGCCGACGCGAAATCGTCGAAGGCGCAATTTAAGTACCAGAGCCATCCAAAAGGCAGCGCGAAGTGCAGCGGCTGCTCGCTCTTCATCCCGGGCAAACACGCCTCGGCGATGGGACAATGCAAAGTCGTAGCCGGCTCGATCAGCCCCAACGGCTGGTGCGTAGCCTACACCGCCAAACACTAGTCGCCCACCGCCCCCGCCGCTTCGACAAACTCGTGCTTCGACAAGCTCAGCATGACAAGCGCGGGCGGCATTTGTCATGGTGAGCTTGTCGAACCATGGGGCGTGGCACGTGCTTCAACAAGGTCGTGCTTCGACAAGCTCAGCATGACAAGCTCGTGCTTCGACAAGGTCGTGCTTCGACAAGCTCAGCATGACAAAAATGCGCGCCCCCCCCCTTGTCATCCTGAGCTTGTCGAAGGACGGGCCATGTCGCAGGGCGGGTTACGCTATGGGGCGGTTTCGCTGAAGAGGCGTTTTAAGAATGCTTCGTGTTTGAACGAGGCGTTGGCGCCGAAGCGCACGACGACGAGATCGATCGACGGTACGACGTAGAGCGCTTGTCCGCCCGCGCCGCTTGCGTAGACCAGATCGCTTGGCGCACCCGGCGGTGCGAGCCACCACGTCAATCCGTAGCGCGGGTTGGTGCTCGCGGCGGTGAAACACGGTGCGAGCGAGGCGGCGTTGCGCGCCACGAATTCGCCGTACTTGGCCCACTCGCGGGCGGTTAAAAATGCGCCGGTCGGCAGCGGCTGCGTCCCGTCCTTGAGCGTGCGCCAGGAGGCGACGCGTACGCCGATCGGGTCGAGAACCCGCTCGCGCAGATACGCGTGCGGCGTGAGGTTGCGCGACGCGAGTTTGCGTGCGAGCACCGCGCCGAATACTTGCAGCGGGATTCCACCATAGGTGAAAACCGTTCCCGGATCGTTCTTCAGCTCGACCGCGAGCGCGCGCTCGTATCCCGGGACGGCGCTGCCGAGGCCGCCGAATCCGATCCCGCTGTTGAGCTGGAGCAACTGCCGAAGCGTCACCGTCGCCTTGCGTGCGTCGGAAGCCCACGCGTCGAACGTCTCGGCGACGCGTTCGTCGATCGAGAGCAGCCCGTCGTTTTGCGCGGTGATGGCGGTCACGCCCCAGAAAGCCTTCGTGCCGCTGTAGAGCGCATGCGGGGTGGCCTCGTCGAAGCCGGCTCCATAGCTCTCGGCGAGCGGCTCCCCGTGCGAGAGAACGAGCAGGGCGTTGGGTTTGTGCCGCTGCGCGTAGGCGGCCGCCGCCTCGACGGAGAGCTTCATCCCCGGTGCTTCGCGCTCACCCGGTCGTTCCCGGCTGGGTTTGGGTATAATGGAGCGATGAGTCGCGCTTTTGTAAAAGACGATGACGGCATGCCCGACAAGCCGCTCGCCGTTCCCCAGACCGATCACCCGAACTACGTGACGCCCAAGGGTCTCGAGCAGTTGCGCGAGCGGCTCGCGCGCGCGCGGTCGGCGGGTGAGGCGAGCCAGATCGAGCACCTCGAGTCGCGCGTCGAGTCGGCCATCGTCGTCGATCCCCGCGAGCAACCCACCGAAAGCGTGAATTTCGGCGCGACCGTTCGGATCGAGGAGCCGGATCGCTCGACGCATATCTACTCGATCGTCGGCGAAGACGAAGCCGACCCGCTGCACGGAAGCATCAGCTGGATCTCGCCGCTCGCGCAGGCGCTGCTCGATAAGCGCACGGGCGACCGCGCTATTTGGAGGCGTCCCGCCGGCGACTTATCGGTTCGCGTTCTCGGTATCGAGTATCGCTAAGGTGAGTTCGTTCGATCTAGTCGTCATCGGCAGCGGTTCGGCCGGCACGACCGTCGCGCAGACGTGCCGCAAGGCCGGCTGGAGCGTCGCGGTCGTCGACGAACTGCCGTTCGGGGGAACCTGCCAACTTCGCGGCTGCGACCCCAAGAAAGTGCTCGTCGGTGCGGCAACGCTCGTCGACTGGGGCCGTCGCATGGCGAAGATCGGCGTGATCGATCGCGCGCCCGCGCTGGAGTGGAGCGATCTCATGCGCTTCAAACACACGTTCACCGATCCGGTTCCGGCCAAACGCGAAGCGACTCTCAAAGAAGCCGGCATCGCGACGTTTCGCGCGCACGCGAAATTTCTCGATGGCGAGCGGCTCGATATCGGCGGCGAAACGGTACGCGCCGAACACGTCGTGCTCGCTACCGGCGCGCGCCCCGCGCCGGTAGCGCCCGGCGACGACCTGTTGCTTACGAGCACCGATTTCCTCGACTTGGAACGGCTGCCGGAGCGATTGACCTTCGTGGGCGGCGGATACATCTCGTTCGAGTTCGCACACCTCGCCGTTCGTGCCGGCGCGAAGGTGCGAATCGTGCACGCCGGAGCGCGCCCGCTCGAACAGTTCGACGCAGATCTCGTCGATCGTTTGGTCGCGTACTCTCGCGAGCTCGGCATCGAGTTGCAGCTCAACGCGCGCGTCACGCGTATCGAGCGGCGCGGTGCGGACGTCGTCGTCATCGCGCAATCCAACGACGGCAAGACGCTGGAATTTCCGGCCGACGCCGCGATCCACGGAGCGGGGCGCGCGCCGAACCTCGAGGGCCTCGATATCGAACGTGCGAACGTGGAGCGCACGAAGCGCGGCGTTCGCGTCAACGAGTTTTTGCAAAGTACGAGTAACCCGCGCGTCTACGCGGCGGGCGACTGCGCCGACGGCGGCGGCGCGCCGCTCACCCCGGTCGCGGGCGACGAGGGCGAAACCGTCGCCGCGAATCTGCTGAGCGGCAACAAGCGCACGATGGATTTCAGCGGTTTGGCGAGTTGCGTGTACGCGATTCCGACGCTCGCGTCGGTGGGGTTGAGCGAAGCGAAAGCGACGGAGCAAGGCCTCGCGTTCGACGTTCGCAGCGGCGATATGACGCAATGGTATTCGAGTCGCCGCCTCGCCGAGGAAGCGGCGTACTACAAGGTGTTGGTAGAAAAGGAAACGGGCCGGATTCTCGGCGCCCACATCTTAAGTTCGTACGCCGACGAACAAATCAACGTCCTCGCGCTAGCAATTCGTCACCGCATGAAGGCCAGCGACATCTCCGAAGCCCTCTTCGCCTACCCCAGCGGCGCCTCCGACCTGCAATACATGTTCGATTGACGCCGTCCTTCGACAAGCTCGTCCTTCGACAGGCTCAGGATGACAAAGCGTTATTGTCGCGTCATTGTCAAAAGGGAGCCGTTGTTTGACGGCTCCCTTTTTTTCGTTGTTTTTTTAGGGCTTAGGGTTTAGAGATCGCCGCACGAGACGTAGCGTTTGGGGTTTTTCGCGTCGTGCACGTTGATCGCGTAATGGCCGTCCTCGAGCTGCTTGAGGGTTACGCCGCTTATGGTGCTCATCGAGGTTCC